>CBIHOK010000042.1:0-24178 GCA_966211575.1 uncultured Noviherbaspirillum sp. | reverse complement strand
AATGGCGCAATGCGAACATGCTACGTACGAAGGTGCGCGCGTTCATGTCGCGATGGCTACCGTTGTCGACCAGCGAAACCAGCCCCGGCTTCGGATAGGCCTGCAGCTCGTCGTACAGGCTTTGCACCGCAAGCCGCGCCGTCTCGCTGCGGAAATGCCGGGCGCGGAGCGCATCGTCCCGCCCGCCGTGCAGGACTTGCGGAACCAGGAAATGCGCATTGCGTGCCGTGGCGCGATCAGGCATCGCCGCTCCGCCACTGCGCCAGCAATTCTTCCGTAGCCGCCAGCCGCACATCGTGCGCGCCCTTCACGAGCACGCGCAGCCGTCCGTGCGCCGCCATCGCATTCGCCCATTCCTTCCAGGCGGCCGCGTCGCCGCTCGGAAATACCACTTCGCCGTCGAGCGGAAGCCGGGATGCGAAACGCGACAGCAGCCAGATGCCGTCCGCCAGCTGTTGTTCGGAATCGGGGTGGAACAGCAAGTCGATGTCGGAGCCTGGCGTCACGCAGGCGGCGCCGGTCAATGCCTGCTGCGCCAGCGAACCGAATACGCGCAGCGCGATACCGCCGGCGCGGGCTTCCACGCGCAGCGCTTCCAGATCCCGCGACCAATGGGCGGGCGCGCTGGCAAGCGCCTCTTCCAGCAGCAACGGCGGCCGGCTCTCGCGTACCAGCGCCGATGCCAGCCGCAGCGGCAGCCTGCGCTTGACGCCGTGCACCGGGTCGGGCGCCTGCGCCAGGCCCAGGCAAATGTCGCCGGGGCCGGCATCGGCATCGACGCGCCGCGCCACCAGCGGCCAGTCGGCGCGCTGCCACTGTTCGAGCGCGCCGCGCCAGCAATCGTCGGCGCCGCTCTTGAGCGCCTGCCAGCCGGCGTCGTGCAGCCAGGCCAGGCTATGCCGGGCGAGCATGCTGCTCCGCGGCTATTGCCTGCGCCACCGGCAATGCCAGGCGCCGTCCGCCGCGTTCCAGGCCCAGGCGGCTGCGGCTGTCTTCGTCGTCCGCCTCCTGCAAGGCCTCGCGCAGATGCCGTGCGAGATCGCCGTCCCAGATGCCGTGCAGGCCGCCCATCCGGTAGTAATTTTCGGGGCCCGGCGCGAACACCGGATTCGATTGCGCCAGCTCCACCAGACGCTGTTCCGGCACCTTGGTGATGCGCGCCATCGCGGGCAGGCCCATCACCCGGATCGCCGCTTCCGGCAGCGCGAAGCAGGCATCGGCCATCAGGCCGCTGGTGATGAATCCGCCGGACAGCGCCTGGTCGTACACCAGCCCCAGCACCCGGTGGCCGCGGCGGCGCGCCAGTTCTATGCATTTGCCGAGATGCGCCATGTAGCTGTTGATGCCCAGCAGTTCGTCGCGCTGGCGCAGCCGCTGGCCCTCGGTATCGATCAGCAGCACGATCGCGCGCCCGGGGTGCGCGCGTACCGTCGCCAGCACCGCGCGCGCCTGCGCCAGCGCGATCTCCACGCCGATCGGGATATGGCCGGTGGTGCCGATCACGGCGACCGTTTCGACGCCGACCGTGGCGCTGCCGCTGAGGAAATGGTCGGCTTCCTCGATCTCGTAGCCGTCGGGGAACAGCTGTCCCGCGAGCGTCTTCCAGTCCATGCTCATTGCGTCTCTCCCAGCCGGTGCGCGCGGGCCGCCGCGCGAAACGCATCGGCTTCCAGCAGCGGCAAGCGTTCCGCCTGCGCGATGCCCAGCTCCAGCCAGATATCGAGCGCGTCTTCCGCGTCGCCGAAACGTTCCAGACGCTGCGCCAGCAGCATCTGTTCGGCATCGAGCCGCTCCAGCGTCAGCGCGGTGCCGGCACTCGCGCTGGCGGCGATTGCATCGAGCGCGCCCTGCCGGAAGGCTGCGATGTCGTCGGCCACCAGCTGGTCCGCATCGCCCAGCAGGTAGCGATGCTTGCCGCCGCAGGTGCGCCACACCAGCGCGCGGTCGCGCGAATCGAATTCCTCGACACCGTTGGCGGTTTCGATCACTTCCGGCCCGGACAGCGACAGCCGCCCTTCTTCCGACATCACGATGGCGTCGGCGCAACGGGCGGCGATGCCCATGCCGCCGAAGCAGCCGTTGGCGCCGCCCACCAGCACCACCACCGGGATGCCGGCATCGCGCACATCGAGAATCGCGCGCATCACTTCCGACACCGCGATCAGCCCCGCATTCGCTTCATGCAGGCGGACGCCGCCGGTATCCAGCAGCAGCAGGGCAGCATGCGGCCGCTGTTGCAGCGCGCGCCGCAGCAGGCCGGCCAGCTTGGCGCCATGCACCTCGCCCACCGCGCCGCCCATGAAGCCGCCTTCCTGCGACGCCACCAGCACGGTGCGGCCGTTCAGCGTGCCCTGCCCGACGGTCACGCCGTCGTCGAACGACACCGGCGCATCGAGTTGCGCCAGGTGCGGACTGGTGACGCGTTCGGCCGGCGGCATGAATTCGCGGAACGAACCGCGATCGAGCAGACCCTGCACGCGTTCGCGCGCGCTGGCTTCCAGATAGCTGCTCATGTCGCGCTCCCGAGCAGCGACTCGGCGGCCTGGTCGAGCCGCAGGCTGACCACGGCCGGGGTCGCGCCCATGTCGTTGATCGAAATGCGGGTGTTGCCCAGCTTCCAGCGCGCATCGAAATCGTTCAGCACTGCCTGCCAGACGGCGCCGAATCCGGTAGCGGCGGTATTGACTTCGACCTCGCAGCGGCCGTCCAGCGCGGCCGGTTCGATCAGGACTTCGAGATTGCCGGAGCCGACCACGCCCACCAGGCAAGCATCGCGCCTATCACGCCTTTCCGGCAACAGAGCATTACCGTTCTCGAAGCGAAAATTCAGGGTTTCCATTTTTCACCAGTTCCTGAAACGTTTGGGCGGATCGTAGCGGCCGCCGGATGCGCGCACCAGGTCTTTCATCGTGCGCGCGGCCAAGAGGTCGCGGGTGGCCATCCGCTTGTCGATGCCGAGGTCTTCGGCGCGCCGGATCACGCCGCGGTCGCGCAGGTTTTCGACCATGCGGCGGTCGCGGCCCAGCCCGACCGGCGTGTAGCCGGCGACGCCGCGTATCGCCTGCTCGCGTTCCTCGTCGCCGCGGCACAGCAGCAGGTTGGCGATGCCTTCCTCGGTGAGGATGTGGGTGACGTCGTCGCCGTAGATCATCACCGGCGGCAAGGCCATGCCGGCCTGCTCCGCCAGTTGCCAGGCGTCGAGCGTCTCGACGAAAGCCGGCTGCATGTGCTCGCGGAAGGTTTCCACCATCTGCACCACCAGCTTGCGGCCGCGCGGCGCCCCGCTCGTGCCGGCGTGCGCCTCGCGCCCGGCCTTGAGCCAGGCCGCGCTCGCATGGCGCCGGCCGCGCGCGTCGGACCCCATGTTGGGCGCGCCGCCGAAACCGGAAATGCGGCCCAGCGTCGCGGTCGACGAATTGCCCTGCAAGTCGATCTGCAGCGTGGAGCCGATGAACATGTCGCACGCATAGTGGCCGGCGGCCTGGCAGAACGCGCGGTTGCTGCGCATCGAGCCGTCCGGGCCGACGAAGAACACGTCGGGGCGGGCGCGGATGTAGTCTTCCATCCCGAGCTCGGAACCGAACGAATGCACCGATTCGACGAAGCCGGCCTCGATCGCGGGAATCAGCGCCGGGTGCGGGTTGAGCGCCCAGTGGCGCGCGATCCTGCCCTTCAGGCCGAGCGAGGCGGCATAGGTCGGCAGCAGCAGTTCGATGGCGGCGGTGTCGAAGCCGATGCCGTGGTTGAGGCGCTCGACCTGGTACTCCGCGTAGATTCCCTTGATCGCCATCATCGCCATCAGCACCTGGATCTCGGAGATCTGCGCCGGATCGCGTGTGAACAGCGGCTCGATGTAATACGGCGTCGGCGACTGCACCGCGAAATCGACCCAGTCGGACGGGATGTCGACGCGCGGCAGCTTGTCGACGATGCGGTTGACCTGGGCGATCACGATGCCGCTCTTGAATGCGGTGGCTTCGACGATGGCCGGCGTGTCCTCAGTGTTGGGTCCGGTGTACAGGTTGCCTTCGCGGTCGGCCGCTTCCGCCGCCACCAGCGCGACGCGCGGCGTCAGGTCGACGAAGTAGCGGCCGAACAGTTCGAGATAGGTGTGGATCGCGCCGATGTTGAGCTTGCCGGCCGACACCAGGCGCGCCAGGCGCCCTGCCTGCGGACCGGAAAACGAAAAGTCGAGGCGGGCCGCGACGCCCTTGTCGAATACGTCGAGATGCTCGGGCAGCGCCAGCACCGACAGCAGCATGTGCAGATCGTGCACGCGTTCCGGGTCGAGGCCGGCCAGCGCCTTCGCCAGGAAATCCGCCTGCTTCTGGTTGTTGCCTTCGAGGCAGACCCGGTCGCCCGGCTCGATCACCAGGTGCATCAGGTCGCGCACCCGCTCGGCCGCGCACAGCTTGCCGCGCAGGCCGGCGCCCAGGCCCGCGCGGGCGCGCGCCAGTCGCGCCGCGCGGTTATCCTGCCGGCTGTTCCAGATTGGTTCGACAGCGCCCATCTATACATCTCCCATGATCAGGTTCGGCAGCGCCACCGAGATCTGCGGAAACACGCACAGCAGGATCAACGCGGCGAACATCAGCACGACGAACGGCAGCACCCCGACGATCACGTCGCGCAGCGGAATGTCCGGCGCGATGTTCTTGATGACGAAGATGTTCAGTCCGACCGGCGGATGGATCAGCCCCATTTCCATCACGATGGTCATCATGATGCCAAACCAGATCAGGTCGAAGCCGGCTGCGCGCAGCGGCGGCAGGATGATGGGCGCGGTCATCAGGATGATCGATACCGGCGGCAGGAAAAAGCCGAGCACGATCACCATCACCAGGATCACCGTCAGCAGCAGCCATTTCGACAGGTGCAGGCCGACCACCCATTCGGCCGCCGACTGGCTGATGTGCAGATAGCTCATCACGTACGAATACAGCAGCGACATGCCGATGATGAGCAGCAGCATCGTCGATTCGCGGATGGTCGCCTTCAGCAGCGGCGCCACCTGCGACGGACGCCACAGCCGGTACACGATGCCGATCAGCACCAGCGCCAGCAGCGCGCCGAGGCCGGCGGTCTCGGTCGGCGTCGCGTAGCCGCCGTACAGCGCGATCATGACGCCCAGCAGCAGGATCACGAACGGCATCACGCGCGGCAGCATTTCCATTTTCTGCGCCAGCGTGAAGTTTTCCTTTTCGAGATAGGCCGAGTGCTCGCCGCTCGCATGGTAGGCAGCCAGCGCTGCCGCCCGCTCCTTGCGCGCACGCTGCACCGCGTAGGCCGCGAACAGTGCGACCAGCAGCACGCCCGGACCGATGCCGGCCAGGAACAGCCGCCCCAGCGACTGCTCGGCGGCCACCGCGTACAGGATCATCGTGATCGACGGCGGCAGCAGGATGCCGAGCGTGCCGCCGGCGGCAATGATGCCGGCCGCGAAACCCGGCGAGTAGCCGCGCTTGCGCATTTCCGGGATGCCGGCCGAGCCGATCGCGGAACAGGTGGCCGGCGACGAACCGGCCATCGCGGCGAACAGCGCACAGGCGAATACGTTGGCGATGCCGAGGCCGCCCGGCACCTTGTGCAGCCAGGCGTGGATCGCGCTGTACAGGTCGCGCCCGGCCGGCGAGCGGCCGATCGCCGCGCCCTTCAGGATGAACAGCGGGATGGACAGCAGCGTGACCGACGCCATTTCTTCGTACACGTTCTGCGTGACCGTATCGAGCGACGCCGCCGGCATGAAGAAGTACATGAAACCGACCGCGACGGTGCCGAGCGCGAATGCGATCGGCATCCCGGAAAACATCACGATCAGGGTGACGGCGCCGTACAGCACGCCCATGGTCAGATCGCTCATGCGCCCTCTCCTTCCGGCGTCACCCGGGCCAGCAACTGCAGCAGGATCTGCAGCGTCAGCAGCGTCATGCCGGCCGCCATCATCGAATACGGAATCCACAGCGGCAGCGCCAGCATCGAATCGGTCACCTGGCCGTCGCGCACCGCTTCATGGAACAGCGTCCAGGATTTCCAGGAAAAGAATGCGCAGAACAGGAAAGACAGCGCATCCACCACGAACATGCGCGCCGCGTTGACCGCGGGCGGCAGCAGCGAGGCGATCGCTTCGATGCCGATATGGCCGCGAAACGACTGCACATATGCGCAACTGAAGAAAATGCCGCCCACCAGCATGAAGATGGTGGCGTCGTCCTGCCAGTCGGTCGGCACCCTGAAGATATAGCGCACCACCACCGCGTAGGTGAGGATGATCGCGGTGATCACCATCGCGATCATGGACACCGCCACCAGCCCGGCGTTGACCCGGTCCAGCCCCCGCGCCAGCAGGGCAAGCGTGCGGTTGCGCGGAAGCGCCGGCCGCGCGGCCGGCTCCAGTTCGACTGCCTGGCTCACAGGGTCTGCTCCGCCAGTTGCAGCAGTTTCGCGCAGTTGGCGTTATGGTTGGCGTAGTCCTTCCAGGCGGTCTTGCGGGCGATCGCCTGCCATTTCTTCAGCACCTCGGGGTTCAGGTCGGCCACGTTGGCGCCCGCCTTCTGGTAGACGGTGGCAACGCGCTCGTCGTCGGCCTGCGCCGACTTGCGCGCGAAATCTTCCATCTCCGCGCCGACCGTCATGATCAGCTGCTGCTGGTCCTTGCCCAGCCGGTCGAACACCGCCTTCGACATCAGCAGCGGCTCGAACATGAACCAGTACGCGCCGCCGCGGCCGGTGGTGAGGCTCTTCGCGACTTCTTCGAGGCGGAACGAAATCAGCGAGGTCGACGAGGTCATCGCGCCGTCCATCGCGCCGGTCTGCATACCGGCATAGATCTCGTTGCTGGGGCCGGTCACCACCGCCGCGCCGGCTGCCTTCAGCAGCGCATCCATGTCGCGCGAACCGCCGCGTATCTTCAGGCCCTTCGCATCCTCCGGCGCGATGATCGGCTTCTCGCCACGGGAAGCGAGGCCGCCGGCCTGCCAGATCCAGCTCACCACGACGATGCCCTTCTCCGCCAGGATGCGGCTGAGCTCCTTGCCGACCGGCTTGTTCTTCCAGTCATAGCCCTGCTCGTAGGAAGTCACCAGGCCCGGCATCAGGCCGATATTGGTCTCCGGCATCTCGCCGCCCGCATACGACAGCGGCACCAGCGACATGTCCAGCGCGCCGCGCCGCAGCGAGGAAATCTGGGCCTTGGTCTTCATCAGCGACGCGCCCGGATAGATTTCGAACTGCAGGCCGCCGTTGCTGCGCTTCTCGACCTCGGCCGCGAACATCCGGCACAGGCGGTCACGGAAATCGCCTTCCTTGAGCGTGCCGCCCGGGAACTGGTGGGCGATCTTCAGCTTGGTGGATTGAGCGAGAGCGGGACGAAGGGCAATCAGCGGGGTTGCGGCAAGCGCGCCCAGCACGGCGCGGCGTTTCTCGAACGACATGGTGTCTCCTTGAATGGTCGATTGTTTTTCCGATTGTTTTCAAACACGCCGCGAGGCGGCGCCCCACATGCTTATGCACGTTTATTTTTTGTGTATACATAATTTCATTTTAAAAATACGATGTCAAGCGCTAGTATGGATTTATAATCGGCTTCTATACACATTCCTATCCTGCAAGCATGAAGAACCGTTCCCAAACCCTGCGCGAGTCGATCGAAGAAATGATCGCGGTCGGGGAATTGAAGCCCGGCGAGCACCTGGACGAAACCGAGCTGGCCAGCCGTTTCGGCGTCTCGCGCACGCCGATCCGCGAAGCGCTGCTGCAACTGTCGTCGATGGGACTGGTCTCGATCCGGCCGCGGCGCGGCGCGGTGGTCGCCGAAATCTCGCCGCAGGGGCTGCTGGAGATGTTCGACGTGATGGCGGAACTGGAAGCGATGTGCGGACGCCTGGCCGCGCGCCGCATGCTGCCGGAAGAACAGGAGCAGTTGCGCGCCTCGCACCGGGCCTGCCAGGCAGCGCACGACGCCAACGACGCCGACGAGTACTACAGCCGCAACGAGGGCTTCCACGACATCATCTATACCGGCAGCCACAACACCTTCCTCGCCGAGCAGGCGCGCAACCTGCATCGCCGCCTGCGCCCGTATCGCCGCCTGCAGTTGCGGGTGCGCGGCCGCCTGGCCAATTCGTATTCGGAACACGAAGGCATCGTCGAAGCCATCGAAGCCGGCGACAGCGAGCGCACCGCCGAACTGCTGCGCGCGCATGTCGCGGTCCAGGGCCAGCGCTTTGCCGACCTGATCGCCTCGCTTCCGCATTTGAAGGCGGCGGCTGCGTAGACCCGATCCGTACGCCCGGCCGAGCGCATTGGCAGGAAACTTGCGTCTACCGGTAAAAAGCGGACAAGGACGACCGGGCAACGCGGAGCAATGGCAAAGGGTACAAAAAAAGTAATTTATGCAGCGCTTGCCGGCAACTTCCTGATTGCCGTGACGAAGTTCGCGGCAGCCGTATTCACCGGCAGTTCGGCGATGCTGTCGGAAGGCGTGCATTCGCTGGTCGATACCGGCAACGAAGGCTTGCTGCTGTACGGACTGCGCCGCGCAAAGCTTCCACCGGACAAATTGTTTCCGTTCGGGCACGGCAAGGAAGTCTATTTCTGGAGCTTCATCGTGGCGCTGCTGGTGTTCGCGCTCGGCGCCGGCGTCTCGCTGTTCCAGGGAATCCAGCATATCCGGGAGCCGCATCCGCTGGAGAATCCGCTGGTGAACTACGCGGTCATCGGCGTGAGCGCGCTGTTCGAAGGCGGTGCCTGGCTCACCGCACTGCGTGAATTCCGCGCCCGCAAGGGCGGCAGGGGCTACCTGGAAGCGGTGGAAGCCGGAAAGGACCCCACCACGTTCTCGGTATTGCTCGAAGACAGTGCGGCGCTGCTGGGATTGGCGGTGGCCGCGGGCGGTCTCGCGCTGGCGCAGCTTACCGGAAACCCGCTCTACGATGGCGCGGCTTCGGTCGTGATCGGCCTGATCCTCGCGGCAGCCGCAATGCTGCTGGCGCGCGAAACCAAGGGATTGCTGATCGGCGAAAGCGCCAGCGAGGAAGTAGTCGACGGCATACGGCAGGAAATCCAGAAGGTGCCGGAGGTGGAGAAGGTCAACGAAATCCTGACGATGCACATCGGGCCCGACTTCATCCTCGTGAACATCAGCCTGCTGATTTCCGGCAAGATCGGCCGCGCCCGCGCGCACGAGGTATTCGATTACATAGACGCCCGCATCAAGGCACGCTTTCCGCGCATCCAGCGCGTCTTCATCGAATCGGAAACGAGCGCGCAGGAAACCGGCGCCGTGCTTCATCCCGCGCGCTGATTCCATCCGGCGCCGGTTTGCGAAACCCATCCATTCGAAAGGATGAAAATCATGCACACCGACTGGGCCCAGGTGCTCGCCTTCACCGTGTCGCCGCTCGAACTCTTCGTGCGCGGAACCCTGACTTTCTTCTTCCTGTTTTGCCTGTTCCGCTTCGTCGTGCATCGGGACGTGGGCGCGCTCGGCGTATCCGACCTGCTGGTGCTGGTCATCATTGCCGACGCTTCGCAGAATGCAATGGCCGGCGACTACAAGTCGGTTCCCGACGGCTTCGTGCTGATCGGCACCATCATCGGCTGGAGCTACCTGCTGAACTACCTGGCTTTTCGCTTCGAGCCGGTCCGGCGCTTCGCGCTGCCGCTGCCGGTATGCATCGTGCGGGACGGGGTGAAGCAGGAAAGGAATCTGAAACGCGAGCTGATCAGCGACGAGGAACTGGAAGAAATGCTGCGCGAACACGAAATAGAAGACATTTCCATGGTTCACCGCGCCTACCTGGAGCCGGACGGGCAGGTCACCGTGATCAAGCGCCGCAAGCGGACCGGAGACGAGACACCGGCGAATACGCGGCACAAGGTGATCTGATCAGCCCCGCTCGATCTCGATCCGGTTGCGCCCTTCCCGCTTGGCGCGGTACAGCGCCTGATCGCTGCGGGACAAGGCATTTCCGGCGTCGCTGTCGGTCGCGCACAAGGCGGTGATGCCTATGCTTACCGTCATCGGAATCTCCCCGGCATCGTCGCGGAAAGGCTGCAGCGCCAGTTCCCGCTGCACGCGTTGCGCGAGGAAATAGCCGTCTTCTTCCCCGGCGCCCGGGAGCAAGACCGCGAACTCCTCGCCGCCGACGCGCCCGGCAATGTCGATCTTGCGCATCGTGGCGCAAAGTATCGCCGCAAAGTGGCGCAGCGCCGCGTCGCCGGCCGCGTGGCCGTGGCGGTCGTTGACTTGCTTGAAATGATCGAGGTCGCACATCAGCACTGCGGCCCGAGTGCCGTTCATCCGCTTGATGCGGTTCAGTTCGTTTTCCATGCGTTCCATGAAATGGCGCCGGTTCGACAAGCCGGTCAGGAAATCCGTGGTCGCGAATTCCTGCAGCTCCAGTTCGATGCGCTTGCGCTCGGTGATGTCGATGGTCGCGCCTATCATGCGCAGCGGCCGCCCCGCGTCGTCCCATTCGACGATGCGGCCGCGGCTCGAAATCCATCTGTAGCCGCCGTCCTTGCAGCGTATCCGGTGTTCGACCTGGTAGCAGTCGGTCTTGCCGTCGACATGCGCCTGGATGGTCGCCTTGACGAATTCCAGGTCATCCGGATGAACGCGCAGATAAGCGTCCTCGATCCGGTTCGAAATCTCCGGCGGCCGGTAGCCGAGCAACGCTTTCCAGCCATCGGAATAATTGATCTCGCCGGTCTGCAGGTTACGGTCCCAGATGCCGGTGGCGCTGCCTTCGATCGCCATTTCCAGTTGTGCCCGGCGCGCCTCCGACTCGCGCAGGCGGTTCGCAGTCCGCTCGCGTTCCAGCGCGATCGTCGCCAGCAGCGCCGCCTGGTCGAACGGCGCGCGCCAGTTTGCGGGCAGTGCCCGGTCGCCGGCCCGATGGACCAGCAGCAGGCCGCCCACGCGGCCGTCGCCACTGTGCAGCGGCCACGCCTCCAGCGCTTCGCAACCGTGCAGCGCCGCCAGCGGGCGAGCGCGCTCCCACCAGGATTCGACATCGGCCCGGACCACGGGAAACGCCGGCAGAGCGGCCAGCGCCGCCGGATAGGCAGCCGGCAACGATGCCCCGCCCCACAGTTGCACGGGCAAATCCTCCGCGGTCCGCGCCAGGATCGCGAAAGGCAGTTCGGGATGCAGGATCGAGAGCGAAGCGGCGAGGTGATGGAAAATCCGGTCCAGCGGCGCGCCGCCGGCGATCAGGGCAAGTGCCGGGATCGGGGCGGTCGCTGCCGCTGCGCTCGCCTCATTGGCACTGCCAGGGGAAGCGGTTTCCTGGCTCATTGGATCGGTCGAATTCGGTTCATCGTTGCGCCGCTCGGCATGCGCCTGTCGGGCAAGCGGCGGAACACGGAGGCAGACAAGGCATTATTACACCAATGCAACTTTTTTGCGGTCCACGCAGCAGCGAACGACGGCGAACGACGACAATCAACGGCGCGCAGCGGCGACGGCATCGGCGCGCTGCCGGTGAAGATGCAGATCGAAGCTGCGGCGCGCGGCCGCCAGCGCCTCCGGCGCCAGCTGTTCTTCGACCGCGGCCAGGTAACCGGCAGCACTCGCGATGCCGGCGGCGTCGGCGGCGGCCAGCCAGAAATGGGCGCGCGCCGGATCGGCCTCGCAACCCTGGCCGAAGGCGAGCATCAGCCCCAGGTTCAGTTGTGCCCGCGCATGCCCCAGGTCGGCGGCCTTGCCATACCAGGTCAATGCCTGCTTGAAATCCTGGGCGGTGTTCTGGCCGCTGTCGTAGCGCCGCCCGAGCCGGAACTGGGCTTCGGCGATGCCGGATTCGGCCGCTTGCCGGTACAGCTCGAACGCGCGCTGGGTGTCGCGCCCGACGCCGTTGCCGGCGTCGTACAGCACGGCCAGCGCAAACTGCGACGGCGCGTGTCCCTGCTGCGCCGCCTTCTCGTACCAGGCGGCCGCTTCCCGCATGTCCTGCTGCACGTGGCGCCCTTCCGACAGCAGTTGCGCGAGCGCCACCTGCGCCTTCAGGTTGCCCTGTTCGCCGGCCTTGCGGTACCAGCCCAGCGCCACCGCGAAATCCTGCTCGACGCCGTTGCCGGTTTCATACAGGTAGCCCAGGCTGTACTGCGCGGCCGGGTAACCTTGCTGCGCGGCTTTCGCATACCAGAACGCGGCCTGCACCGCATTTTGCGGCACGCCCTTGCCGCTGCTGTAGATCATGCCGAGATTGTTCTGGCCGGCGGCGTCGCCCTGGTTGGCCGCGCGCGCGAACCATTGCATCGCCTTGCGATAGTCGCGCGTGACGTCGGTTCCGCTCGCATACATCAGGCCGATGTTGTTCTGCGCGCCCGCATGTCCCTGCTCGGCGGCCTTTTCATACCAGCGCAAGGCTTCCAGCCGTTCTTCGGCGGTGCTGTTGCGGCGGCCGTGCAGCAGCACGCCGAGATTGAATTGTGCCTTGGCGTGCCCCTGCTCGGCGGCCCGCAGATACCAGCCGAGCGCCTTGGCCGCGTCCGCCTCTTCTCCCTGGCCGGCCGCATAGCGCGCGCCTAGCTGGAACTGTGCCTCGGCGTGCCCCTGCTGCGCGGCCTTTTCCAGCCACTCCAGCCCCAGGCGGACGTCCCTGGCGGCGCCATGGCCGGACAGGTGCTTCAGCCCGAGCGCGTATTGCGCGGCGGCCGCGCCGCGCTCGGCGGCGGTGCGCAGCTGGGCAGCGTTGGCCGTGTCGTCCATCACGCCCGCTCCGCCTCGCGCTGCAGCGGCGTGGCCGACACCAGGTCTGCCAGTTGCGCAAACGGCAGCGCCGGGTGATACAGGAAACCCTGCATGGTACGGCAGCCGGCCTGCTCCAGGTAACGCGCCTGCAGCTCGGTTTCCACGCCCTCGGCCACCAGGTTGAGCTTGAGGCCGCGCGCGATCGCGATGACCGCCAGCACCACCGGAAAATGGCCGTCCTCGTGCCCGATTTCGCAGACGAACGCCTGGTCGATCTTGAGCGTGTTGACCGGGAAGCGGTGCAGGTAGGCGAGCGACGAGTAGCCGGTGCCGAAATCGTCGATTGCGATCCGCACCCCCAGCTCGGACAGCTTGCGCAGCTGCTGCACCGCCAGGTCGGGATTGCGGATACAGATGTTCTCGGTGATTTCGGCTTCGATCCGATTCGGCCGGATGTCGTTGTTTTCCAGCGCCTGGCGCATCCTGAAAAAGAAGCTCTCGCGCCCAAGGCAGGTGGGCGACAGGTTGACCGCCACCGGCAGCCAGTCGTTGCCGTGCGCACGCAGGCGCGCCAGGTCGCTGCAGACGGCTTCGATCATCCAGTCGCTCAGCGCCACCATCAGCCCGATTTCCTCGGCCAGCGGCAGGAAGTCGCCGGCCTGCAGCAGCACGCCGCTCGGGTGGTTCCAGCGCATCAGCGCTTCGGCGCTGACGATATGGCCGGTCCTGACGTCGATCTGCGGCTGGTAGTACATTTCCAGTTCGCCCGACTGCAGCGCGCGGCGCAGGTCGTTTTCCATCTTCACCTTGTCGCGCGCCGCGTCCAGCATGGTGCTGTCGTAGAAGCCGTAGCCGTTCTTGCCGTCGCTCTTGACCTTGTACATCGCCATGTCGGCATGACGGATCAGGTCGTCGATCTTTTCGCCGTCGGACGGATAGACCGCGATGCCGATGCTGGCCGACACGTGCAGCTCGGCGCCGTCGATCACGAACGGAGCCGACAGCGCCTCGATGAACTTGTCGGCGACCACCGTGGCGAACTCGCGCTCGCGCAGCTCCGGCAGCAGCACCACGAATTCGTCGCCGCCCAGGCGCGCCAGCGTATCGCCCTTGCGCATGCAGCCCTTCAGGCGCGCCGCCACCTGGCGCAGCAGCTCGTCGCCCTTCAGGTGGCCGAGCGAATCGTTGATCACCTTGAAGCGGTCGAGGTCGACGAACATCAGGCCCAGTTCCAGTTCGTTGCGCTTCGCATGCACCAGCGCCAGTTCCAGCCGGTCGCGGAACAGCACGCGGTTCGGCAGGTCGGTGAGGATGTCGTGGTAGGCCTGGTAGGCGATCAGTTCCTGGGTGCGGCGCTTCTCGGTGACGTCGCGCGCGATGCCGTAGGTGCCGGTGTAGGCCACCCGGCCCTGGCGCCCGTCTTCCGCATACATGCCGACCGAATTGAACGAGATGGTGCGCAGCGTGGTCTCGAAGGTGCGTTCCGCCTGGCCGGGCTCGCGGCACTTCATCCGCAGCTCGACATTGCGCGATGCGCGCTCGCCGACGCGGCGCTCGTTGAACACGTAGCGCGCGCGTTCCAGGTCGTCGGCGTGCACCAGCAGCGTGTACGGCATGCCGATCAGCGACTTGCGCTCGAAGCCGAGCAGTTCGGTGACGCGCTGGTTGACGTAGGTGAAGCGCCCTTCCGCATCCAGCATGTAGATGATGTCGGGCGAACTGTCGATCAGGAAGCGGTACAGCTTTTCCGAGCATTCCAGGCGCCAGGCGATGGCCCGGTTCTCGGCTTCCAGCCGGCGCTTCTCGAGCGCGTTGCGCACCAGGTTCAGCAGTTCGCCGTGCTCGTAAGGCTTGCGCAGGTAACCGTAGGCGCCGCGGTTGACCGCGCCGATCGCCGCTTCGATGCCGGTATCGCCGCTGAGCACGATCACGTTGGTGTCGATGCCGCGCTCGTTGATGAAATCCATCACGCCGTGCCCGTGGATGCCCTCCATGCGCAGGTCGAGCAGGACCAGGTCGAAATTGCGCTTTTCCAGTTCGGCGATGGCGGCCTCGCCGCCGACCGCCGCCACCAGTTGATAGCCATTGCCGTCGAGCAGCGCCTCCAGGCTCGCGAGCAGGCGCCGGTCGTCGTCCACCAGCAGGATGTGGGGCGCTACCGGGGCCAGCGGCAGCGGGGCCGAAGCGGGATCGAACAGCGGTAGCAGCGCGCGCAGGTCGGTGTTTGTCATCGGAGTCTTTCCCTATGCGGCGGCCGGGGAAGGCAGCGCCGGTAACAGGATATCGAAAGCGGTGCCCGACCGGTCGCTGCGGCAGGTGATGCTGCCGCCCGCGGCGGTTACCAGCTCGTGCACGATGGACAGGCCGAGGCCGCGATGCGGTCCGCCCTTGGTGCTGTGCAACGGGGTATACAACCGTGCCAGCACCTCGGGCGGCATGCCGGGGCCGTTGTCGGATACGGTGATGGCGACGAACTCGGCGCCGTCGCGCTGCTGCAGCCCATGGTTGCGCAGCTCGATCTCGCCGCCGCCGGGCATCGCTTCGTTTGCGTTCTTGATCAGGTTCAGCAGGATCTGGTTCAGGCGCGCCGGGCTGATATGCACCAGCACCTCGCTGTTGGCCGGGATGCAGCGCAGGCGCACGCCGGGATTGACGGACTGGCTTTCCAGGAACAGCCGGCATGCGTAGTCGAGCGCGGCATCGGGCGCGCTTTCGGTGCCCGCCTCGATCCGGCGCGAGGTCGCGAATTCACTGATGATCTGGGCGACGCGCTCGATTTCCTCGCCCAGCACCGTCAGGTCCTTGTCGATCGCCTGATCGCTGCCGGCCTTGCGTTGCAATACGCCGAGATAATTCTTGATGATGGTGAGCGGGTTGTTGACTTCGTGTGCGACGCGCCGCGACGCCAGCGCGAATTCGCTGGCAATCGCGCTGTCGGTCGCCTGCTCCGCGCCTTCCTGGCGCGCAACGCCGTCCAGCGCGATGCCGGCCTGGCGCCCGAAATCGCGCAGCAGCGCGCTGCGCGTCCGCAGATGCGCCAATTGCGTACGGCTTACCACAGCCAGCAGCAGCGCGTTGCCGTCGCCAGGCCCGAGACGCAGCGCCACCAGCGCCTCCGCCGCCAGCGCGCGCAACAACTGTTCCTCTGCCACCGCCGGCCGTTGTTGCGGCAGGTGGAAGGCGACGCCCTCGGGCGCCGTCAGCGCGGCCGCCAGGCCGTCGCCGCCGCGCGGCAGGCGCAGGCCGGCCAGCCGCTGCCGCCCTTCCTGCAGGCCGGCCGGCGCCAGTGCCTCGCCGTCCGGCGTGGCGGCGAACACGATCGCGTCGGCAAAGTCGAACAGCACCACCGCAGCCCGTGCCAGCATGCGATAGCCGGCATCGAGACTGCGCTGACGCAGCAAGCCTTCGGTGGCTTTCGACACCAGGATCAGGTCGCGCACCTTGTCGCCCAGCCCGCCGCCGTCAGGAATGCCGGGGTTGCCGGCGTGACCGGGCGGCGCCGGCTGCGACGTGCGCTGGCCGAGATCGACACCGAGCAGCTTGGCCAGCGACTGCACCTCGCGGTCGAGCGATTGCCAATGGCCGTTCAATACATTTTCGGGAATCCCGGTACGGGCCGCGACGCCGGCCTGGGCCGCCGGTCCGGCGTCGAGCGCCCCCGCGATCAGGTCGCCCAGCGCCACCGCGCGCACCAGCGGATGCGCATCATTCAGGCGCGGCAGCGGATCGTGGTGATAGCGGATTGCGTCGGCAAGGAAGGAATCGAGATCGAGCCGGTCCAGCAGCGCCGCGCCCGCCTCCGCATGCGTGATGTCCAGCGTGCGCTGCTCGCGCGCGCACAGGCCGGGATCGTCGTCGGCATGGAAGTTGACCGCATATTCGTCCGGCGCCGCGCTTGCCAGCGCCAGCCGTCCGATGTCATGCAGCAGGCCGCCCAGATAGGCTTCCTCCAGTTGCGGGTAGCCGAGGCGGCGCGCCACCAGCCGGGCGCTGATCGCGGTCGAGATCGCATGCCGCCAGAACGGCCGCAGGTCGAAGCCGGCACTGGCGCCCAGCGTATTGAAGGTCTGGTAAACGGATTCGGTGATCAGCAGCGTGCGCACCATGTCGATGCCGATGGTGGCCAGCGCGCGCTCCAGGTTCGCGGCTTGCGCGCCTCGGTGGAATGCCGGGCTGGTGGCGACCCGCAGCACCTTGGCCGAGAGCGCCGGATCGTTGCCCAGCAGTTGCGCCAGCGCCGCCATGCCGGCGGTGTCCGACTCGCACTGGGCTATCAGCTGCAGCAATACCTGCGGCATCGCCGGCAGGCGAGCCGAGGAAAGACGACTGCGGATGTCGAGAGCTTGTTGATCCATGTCCGAGGGCGGTCCGGCTTCCGGCACGCGGAAAATTCAACGCAATTCGAGTCGACCCAGAATGTACGTATCCTCTATCACATCAAGAACATACCGGCATCTCTTCAGAGGACACTCAAAAATCCGCAGTGATCATATCACCAATGTTATTTCCGTGTTGCAATTTACCCACAATTCTGTGAATGTGGATTCGTTGACAACGGGTTTGCTCGCCCTCAGCGATTGAGGGCGGCCATCTGCGGCGCCGCATAGCGGGTACCGGCGGCCGCACCGGGTGGCATTGCGCGATCGATGCGCTCCAGTTCCTGCGGCGTCAAGCTCACGCCGAGCGCGGCGACGTTCTGTTCCAGGTAACTGCGGCGCTTGGTGCCGGGAATCGGCACGATATCCGTACCCTGGGCCAGCACCCATGCCAGCGCCAGCTGCGACGCGGTGCATCCCTTGTCGGCGGCAATCGCTTCTATTTCGTGCAGCAGGTCGAGGTTCTTGCTGAAGTTGTCGCCCTGGAAGCGTGGCGACTGGCGCCGGTAATCGTCCGGCTCAAGGTCATCGATCGACTGAATGCGCCCGGTCAGGAAGCCGCGCCCCAGCGGGCTGTAGGGCACGAATCCGATACCCAGTTCGCGTACCGTGGGAAGGATCTCGTCTTCGGCATCGCGGCTCCACAGCGAGTATTCGGTCTGCAGCGCCGCAATCGGGTGGACCGCGTGCGCGCGCCGTATCGTGGCCGCGCCCGCCTCCGACAGTCCGAGCCAGCGTACCTTGCCGGCACGCACCAGTTCGGACATGGCCCCAACCGTCTCCTCGATCGGCGTGGCGGGATCCACGCGGTGCTGGTAATACAGGTCGATCACGTCCACCTGCAGCCGTTTCAGGCTGGCCTCGCATGCCTGCCGCACGTATTCCGGCTTGCCGTTGATGCCCTGGAAGCTGCCGTCCGGCCCGCGCACGTTGCCGAACTTGGTGGCGATCACGAGTCCCTCGCGCTTGCCCCGGATCGCGCGCCCCACCAATTCCTCGTTGCGGCCGACGCCATACATGTCCGCGGTGTCGAGGAAGTTGACGCCGAGTTCGATCGCGCGGTGAATGGTGGCAACAGCTTCCGCTTCGTCGCGTCTGCCATAAAACTCGGACATGCCCATGCAACCGAGTCCGATTGCCGACACATCGAGGCCGGCGCACAATGTTCGCTTTTCCATGATACGGATTCCTTTCCTGATAGGGGTCAAGGAAGCTTCGACGGCAGGAATGCGAATCCTATCCCCGGCTACAGCGCTTATCCCGCACGGTAGCCGGCCGGCAAGGCAAAACAAGGCCGCGCAAGGCAAGCGTCTTGCAGCGGGGAGCCGGCTGCCGGCCGCGTCAGCGCAGGTTCATCGCGGTGTGCGGCAGCCACAGCGCGATCTGTGGCCACAGCATGACCAGCCCCATGCCGACGATCAGCAGCAGCACATAGGGCAGCGAGCCGACGATGATCTGGCCCATCGGCGCCTTGGTCACCGCCTTGATGGTGAACAGGTTCATGCCCACCGGCGGCGTGATCTGCGCCAGTTCCAGGTTGATCACCAGCAGCACGCCGTACCAGATCGGGTCGATGTGGAGATGGTGCATCACCGGCAGGATCACCGGCGTGGTGATCAGGATGATCGCGATCGATTCGAGGAACATCCCGAGGATGAAGATCAGCGCCATCATCGCGATCAGGAAGCCGGTGACGCCGATGTTGGCGTCGACCACCAGCTGCACGATCTGCTGCGGAATCCGCAACGTGGTCAGCACGTGGCCGAATACGGAGGCGCCGGCCAGGATCATGAACAGCATGGTGGAGGTGCGGGCGGCGTCGAGCGACGATTCCCAGACGCCGCGCAGGCCGACGTTGCGGTAGATCAGGCAGGCGACGATCAGCGCCAGCACCGAGCCGGCGGCGGCCGCTTCGGTGGCGGTGAACACGCCGGCGTACATGCCGCCCAGCACGAACAGCGGCAGCGACAGCGCCCAGGTGGACTTGCGGATCGCGACCAGCGCTTCGCGCAGCGTGGCACGCTTCTCGCGCCCGATCCTGTTCTTGCCGGACAGCGCGGACAGCATCGCCCACAGCGCGAAAATGGCGGCCATCATGATCCCCGGCACCACGCCGGCCATGAACAGGCCGCCGATCGAGGTATCGGTAGTGACGCCATACAGCACCATCGGGCCGGACGGCGGAATCAGGATGCCGAGCGTGCCGCCGGCGGCGACCACGCCGTAGGCAACCCGCGGCGAATAGCCGTAGCGGATCATCTGCGGGATCGCGACCGCGCCGATGGTCAGCGCGGTGGCCACGCTGGAACCGGAGATCGCCGCGAACACGGTGCAGGCGGCCACGGTCGCGATTGCGAGGCCGCCCGGCAGGTGGCGCGTCAGCGTATAGGCGGTGTTGTACAAATCATCGACGATGCGCCCGCGGATCATCACGTGCGCCATGAACGAGAACAGCGGGATCGCCACCAGCATGTAGCTGCTGAGGTCGTGGTAGATCACGTCCGAGATGGCGCCCAGCCCGCCGCTGGTGAGGTACAGCAGGGCGGCGCCGAACAGCGTCAGGCCGGCGAAGATCGGCATGCCGGTAAACAGCAGCGCGATCAGCGCCAGCAGGAGAACGGAGACGTTCATTCCGATTCCTCCGTGTGCGAAGAATGGGTGGCCAGCGACGGAGCGCCGGCGGCCAGCCGGGCCAGCGCCTCGATTGCGACCAGGATCAGCATGGCGCCGCCGATCGGAAGGAACAATTGCAGCCAGTACAGCGGGATTTCGATTTCACCGTCGGTGATGATGCCCATCATCCGTGACGAGACCACGGTATCCCAGCCGTTGAACAGCAGGATCGCGCCGGTGAGCGCCGCAGCCAGCGCCGACCAGGCCTCGCTCACGCGCTTGCCGCGCGCGCGCAGTTGCGACGTCAGCACGTCGACCCCGATATGCTCGCCGCGCCGCAGCGCCGGTCCGGCCGCCAGCATCACCACCGCAACCAGCATCATCGCGACCGCATCGTCGACCCAGGCGGGCGGATTGTTGAAGACATAGCGCATCACCACCGACCATGCGATCAGCGCCAGCGATGCCAGCACGCCGGCCGCCGCCAGCGCTATCGCCAGCCGGCACAGCACGTCGATCACGCGGCCCAGGAGGGTAATCCCGAGAGGGAGGGTAGCCGGCGGGGAGGCCGCCAGCGTCTGGTGGTTCATGTCACTTGTCTCCTGCATTTTCTGTCATTCCTGTGGCCCTGCATGCGGAGCCCATACTAGATGCGGCACGATGAGGTATTGAGCCGCATCCCCTCTCCCCGGCCCTCTCCCAGTGGGAGAGGGTGAGAAATGGGCACGATGAAATAAAGACTTCATCGTGCCGGACCAGTAGGCGGGACTCCGCTCGGCACTTACATCTTCCGGATCATCTCGACCAGCTTCTTGCCGTCCGGCGCGGATTTCTCGAACGCCTGGATCACCGCCGGCTGCATCACGTCGGCCAGCGCCTTCTGCTGCTCCGGCGACAGCACCGTGACCTTCATGCCCTTGCTGCGCAGGTGCTCGATCTTTTCGGGAGCGATGCCGTCCGACTTCGGCAGCAGCGTTTCCTCGGCTTTCTGCGCGGCCGCCTGCACGCCCTTCTGCAGGTCCGGCGGCAGCTTGTCCCACCAGGCCGGATTGACGATCAGGTTCGCGTAGACCGAAACGATGGGGCCGGCGGTGCCGTATTTCTGCACCTCGTAGAAGCGCCGCGCGTAGGCCGCATCGACCCCGGTCAGGCAGCCGTCGACCACGCCGGTCTGCAGCGCCTGGTACACCTCGGAACCCGGCATCGCCACCGGCACCGCGCCGAGCGCGCGCAAGCCGTTGTCGAACAGCTTGCTCAAGCCGCGCATCTTGACGCCCTTGAAATCTTCCGGCTTGATCAGCGGCGCATTCTCGGAAGTGAAGATGCCGTCGTTCGCATCCAGCAGCCAGGCGATGTCGCGCACGCCCTTGGCAGCCATCTTCTGGTCGAGCAGCTTGGCGGCATCGGAGTGCGGGAATTTCTTCAGCTTGTCGACGCTGGTCATCAGGAACGGGATCGTCATCGCCTGCATGTCGGGCAGCGTGCCGCCCCACAGGAAGCTGACCACCACGGCCGACTCCACCTGGCCGCGCGCGACCGCCGGATAGTTCTGGGTCGCCTTGAACAGCTGGTCGGAGCCGTACACCTGCACCTCCACCTTGCCGCCGGTATTTTCCTTGACGTCCTTCGCGAACTGCGCGATCGCCTTCGCCACGTGGTGGGTCGGCGGATACTGGTCGCTCAGGCGCATCGTGTATTCGGCGGCCAGCGCGCCGACCGACAACGTCATGGCGGCGGTGCCGATTGCAATTCGGGATAGCAGTTTCATCATGTCTCCTCGTTTGAACTGTTGTTGCCCTGTAAAGCCGGTCAACGGTTGGAAAAAAATCAGGTCTTGGCAAGCTGCGCCAGGATCTCGTCGGTGTGTTCGCCCACCTTCGACAGCGGGCTGCGCACGCCCAGCCGTTCGCCGCCCATCAACAGCGGCAGCAGCACCACCTCGGTGAGGCCGCCGTCTTCGGTCTGCATCGGCGCCAGCCCGCCGCTCGCCTTCAGGTGCGGATCCTCGACCAGCTGGTCGGGACGCACGATGGGCGCATAGGGCAGTCCGGCCTCGGCCAGCTTCACGCTCAGCTCGTCGGCGCGGTGATGCCTGAGCGTCTCGCCCAGTTTCTGCAGCAGCGCCGGACGCAGCGCGACCCGCTGCGCGTTGGTCGCCAGTTCCGGATCGCTCGCCAGGTCGGGGCGCTCGATCACCCGGCACAAGGTCTGGAACTGCTTGTCGCTGACTGCGCCGATGAACAGCTGTTCGCCGTCTGCCAGCGTGAATACATCGTACACGCTCCAGGCCGATACCCGCGACGGCATCGGCGGCGGCGCCTCGCCGGTCATCAGGTATTGCTGCATGTGCTGCGACGACAGGAACACGCAGTTCTCGAACAGCGCGCTCTGCACTTCCTGGCCGCGTCCGCTGCGGTCGCGCTCGCGCAGCGCGGCCAGCGCGCCGATCGCGCCGAACATGCCGCCCATGATGTCGTTGACCGAGGTGCCGGCACGCAAGGGCCGTCCTTCCGGGCCGGTCATGTACGACAGGCCGCCCATCATCTGCACCACCTCGTCCAGCGCCAGCCGCTTCTCGTACGGGCCGGGCAGGAAACCCTTGTGCGACACGTACACGATATGCGGATACGACTTCGACAGCGTATCGTAATCGAGCCCGAGCGACGCCATCAGGCCGGGCCGGAAATTCTCGATCACCACGTCGCAGGCGCCGGCCAGTTCGGCCGCGGTGTCGCGGCCCTCGGGCGTGTTGATGTCGAGCACCACGCTTTTCTTGTTGCGGTTGAAGCTGCGGAAAAAGCCGATGCCCAGGCCCGGCAGCTTGCGCGTCCTGTCGCCGCCGGGCGGCTCGACCTTGATCACTTCGGCGCCCAGGTCGGCCAGGATCATGCCGCAGGTGGGGCCCATCACCATGTGGCTGAATTCGAGCACGCGCACGCCGGACAGCGGCAATTGGGCGGACTGTTCGGATTGTTCGGATTGCGATGTCATCGTGTTCTCAGGTCGCCGCGGCGGATTCGTCGCGCGCTAGGGTTTTCGGGAGGCCGGCACGCCACAGGCTGCCGTGCAGGGTTTCGCCGCGCAGCCACTCGGCCAGGTCGGCACGCAAGGCCAGCAGCGCCTGGATATCGATCTCGGGCGCGCAGCCCATGCCGGAAAGCATGAAGGCCAGATCTTCGCTGGACGCGTTGCCGCTGGCGCCGGGCGCATAGGGGCAGCCGCCGATGCCGGCCAGCGAGGCATCGAAACGATGCACGCCCGCCTCCATCGCCGCATAGACGTTGGCCAGCGCCAGTCCGCGGGTATCGTGGAAGTGGCCGCACCAGAATTTGTCGCCGGCGATCGCGACCGCCCGCTCGAACAGGCGGCGCACGCTGTCCGGATCGGCAAAGCCGACCGTATCGGCGAGGCTGACGCAATCGGCGCCGGCGTCCAGCAGCGCCTGCATCAGGCGCAGCACCTCGTCCTGCTCCACCCTGCCCTGCAAGGTACAGCCGAACGCGGTGCCGACTCCGCCTTCGATCAGCGTGGAAGAACCGGCGGCGTCGCGCGCGGCGCGGATACGGGCAACCTCGGCCACCACCTCGTCGGGCGTCTTGCGCAGGTTGGCGAGGCTGTGCGCATGGCTGGCCGACAACGGCACGATCATCAGCCAGGCGCCGCCGTCGATGGCGCGCTCGGCGCCCCTCAGGTTCGGCACCAGCACCGAAGGCCTGAGACCGGGCAAGGTCTTCGCGAACGCCAGCACCTGTTCGGTATCCGCCATCTGCGGCAGCAGCCGCGGCGGGACGAAGGAGCCGACTTCGATTTCGCGCACGCCGGCCGCGAATTCGCGCCGCAGCCATTCCTGCTTGCGTTCGGTGGGAAGGATGGTGGATATGCTTTGCAGGCCGTCGCGCATGCCGACTTCGCGGATCGTGACGGGCTGCCGGGACTGCAAATGAGACCGGGGCTGGCCCATGAAATCATCTCCTGGCGGTATCTTGTTTTGCATGATTCTAGAGATTCCGGAATAGATCACAAGTGGTATATTGGAACCATTAAAGTTCCAATTCGGAATCCCATATCGGAATCTCACATGCGCGACATCGATACCAAGAGCCTGCGGCTGTTCGCGGCGGTCTGCGAGCACGGCAACATCAAGCATGCGGCGGCCGACGCGAACATCGAGCCGTCCGCGGTCAGCAAGCGCATCGCGCAACTCGAAACCGACCTCGGCACGCCGCTGCTGCTGCGCAGCCGGCGCGGCGTGCAGCCGACGCCGGCCGGGCTGGCGCTGCTGGAACATGCGCGCACGGTGCTGTTTACGCTGGACCGCATCGAGAGCGACGTGGCGGCGTTCAACAGCGGCATGCGCGGCCACGTGCGGCTGGTGGCGAGCGCATCAGCGATCGCCGAGGCGCTGCTCGACGACGTGGCCAGCTTCATGCGCGAGCCGGAAAACCGCAGCGTCAAGGTGGATATCGAGGAAAGCCTGTCGAAGGACCTGGTG
>CBIHOK010000041.1:0-24783 GCA_966211575.1 uncultured Noviherbaspirillum sp. | reverse complement strand
GCGCCTGGCCGGAGCATGGCTACGACGCGTCGCCGCGCCTTGTTCCGCAGGCAATCCACCTCGGCCTCGACTAGCCAGTCAGGCCGAAACCGCTCTAGCCGCAAGGCCGGCGCAGCCGGCAATTTTTCCGGTTGCTATTTGCTCCTGACCGGCATGTAGATGAAGATGGGCGTCGGAGCCGGCGGCATCAATATCGGATCGCTTTTCACGGTGACCGAAAAATCCTCGACCACACCGCTTTGCGAAATCTGCACGCTCAACCTCTTGCTGGTGACCGAACCACGCGGGTGGTTGCGCAGGACCGTATCGTAGAACAGGCTGTGACCGGCGGGGCTGTGCGCCAGCGGATAGAGGCCCCGGCCGCTGGGGCGGCCCAGCATCGCAATCACTTCGGCCTCGGTCGTCTTTCCCTTGACGATGGATGAGGCGCGCGAGGGATCGAAGTCGGTCGAGTCCGATTTGAAACTGCTGGAGAGATAGTAGCCCGCCAGCTTGTCGTCCACCAGGAAGATGGTTTCCGATCTGGCCGGATTCACGCCCTCCAGCGCCGCATTCGCGGTCGACCCTTCCGCATAGTGGTAGCCCAGAACCTGGACGATCAGCGAATCCTTCAGGTCGACGTTGGAAATATCCTTCTTCGCGGTGAAGGTCTTCGTGGTTTGCGGCGTGCCGAATTCGGCGAGGATTTCCTTTTTCGTGGTGCGTCCGAGTTCGAAGCTGCGCGACTTGTCGGCCGGGAAGTCCTTTCCGAAAGTGGCGCATCCGCCGAGCACGGCGCCCAGCATCATCAACAACGCTGCCCTGAAAAAAATGGCTTTCATGAAACCTCCTGGTGCCGGGCGCGGCTCACTTGGTGGAAATGTACAGGTCGTAATCGGTCACGACCCGGGATGCGTTCAGGAACACGGTCAATCTTTTCAGGGTGCTCTTGCGGGCCGTCCTGTCGAACGTGAATATCTCGTAGTTGAGGGCGGAGCCGCCCGGATCCTTGGCCACCGGATAGATGCCGGCTCCGGACGGCGGGCCGAACAGCTTCACGACATCCGCCTCGGTGCTCTTGCCTTTCACGAGCTGCTTCACCTGGGTTTCATCGAAATCGGTGCTGTCGGCCTTGAAGCTGCTGCGGGTCACATACGCGAGCAGCTTGTCGTTTGAAAACTGCAGCCAGCCACTGCGCGAAGGCTGCACATTGGGCTGGACTCCCGGCGCCTGCCGGTCTTCGTAGTACAGCGTCACTTCCCTGACCACCACCGGCGACGCCAGCTCCTTTTTGGCGAGGTCCTTCTTCATCGTGAACGTGCTGTCGCGGCGCGGTTTGCCGACCGCCGCCATCGCCTGCTCCATGGTCGTCACCCCGGGCTGGTAGGCCGTTATTTTTGTGCGGTCGAAATTGGTTCCGAACTGGGTTGCGCAACCGCTCATCAACAAAAGCGCAACGATTGCCGCCGCGCTGAAAATTCTTTTTTTCATGGATTCCCCTGGAAGTAGATAAACCCCGAACGCTCCGGCCCGTTTTCCCGCCTGCTCCGTTGCCGGCCGGTATTTTAATCAATGTTTTAATGATGGCAATAAAAAGCCGGATAACCCGCGCCCGTTCACTGCGCGGGCGATATCTTCAGATCCTCGATTGCCTTCTGCTGAATCGCGTGCAGTTTCAGCATCAGCGGTCCCATGCGTGCCTGCAGTTCGAGCATCGACTGCTTCATCACCAGCGGCATCTTGCGCACCACCGCCTGCCCGGCCGGCGTCCGGTAAAACGCCAGCATGCCGTCGATTTCATCCTGGCTGAAGGACTCCCGGTAAATCCGGATATAGGCCGGTTCCAGGCTGTCCCACGCCAGCTCCTTGCGCATCAGGGCGACGACCTGATCGACATAATCGTCGATCACCTTTTGCTGGGGCGCGCCCAACTGCCTGCCATGCAGGCTCTGCCGGATGCGGGCGCGCATCTGTCCTTCCATTTGCCTGATTGCGTCATCGGCGAGTTTCCGCGTCCCGGTGACCGAAAGAAGCTGCCTGATCGATTCGTCGGTAGGCGCGGATTCGGTCGCGAATGCGGACGAACCGACGAAAGCCAGCAGCAGCAGGAGCAATTTCAGTTTTTGCATGGGTTATCCAGTTGTTGTAAATCGGTTTACTGGTCGGCGCGGGCAAGCGGGGCACGCGCGCCGCCGCTCGCCGGGAATGTCGCGAAGCCGACGCTCCCGTTCCCGGAATATGCAACAAATATGATTAGATTCGCAACGGAAATATCATGCAAATGAAGTAAGATGAGGTCCGCCGCGCGCCGACAGCTCGCAATCCGCCTGCGTGCTTCCGAACGAAATGCCGGCGGCCACAAAGACAGAATGGCAAGCGCGCGGAGACCACAGTCCGCAACAAGGTTTCACGCTGTTTCACTGACCAGAAAAAAAAGGGGGAACAATATGAATTTCCAGGAATCCGTCAAAACCTGCTTTGCCAAGTACGTCGACTTCAGCGGGCGCGCTTCCCGTTCCGAGTACTGGTGGTTTGCGCTGTTCATCGTGCTTGGCAATGTCCTGCTGTCGTTTGTCGGCCACGGACTGCCGCTGCTGTTCGCGCTCGCGACGCTGCTGCCGTCGATCGCGGCCGCCACGCGCCGCCTGCACGATACCGACCGCAGCGGCTGGATGCAGTTGATCGTGTTGATTCCGCTCGTGGGATGGCTGGTAGTGATCTATTTCCTGGTGCAGGATCCGCAGGAGCCGAACCGCTTCGGCCCGGAACCGGGCGAGCCGGAGGAATCGTCCGAGGCGCTGCCGGGCTAACCCACATCCACCGCGGTTACCGGCGGCCGGGGCCGCCGCATTGCGCTACACTGCGGGCTTTCGACCCGCAGCCCGCGATACGATCATCCCGACCGCTCCATGTCGCCTCGTTTTTCCTGCGATGCGCTTGCGCTGCACGCCCTGTGCAGCCACCTCGACATCCTGCTCTATCTCGCGCCCTCGATTGCGCTGGCACTCCTGATTCGCTTTCTGGGGCGCCGTCACGATATCTTCATCCTGCTTTACCTGGCCGGCACCGTCTGCCACGAACTCGCCCACTTCGGCGTGGGACTGCTGACGCTGGCACGCCCGCAATCCTTTAGCGTCATTCCACGCCGTAGCGGGAACACATGGCGGCTCGGCTCGGTCGCATTTGCGAATCTGCGCTGGTACAACGCCGCCCCCACCGCGCTGGCGCCGCTGCTGATCCTGGCCATACCGCTGGCGGTCGCCGCATGGCGGGTGGCGATACCATGGTCGTTCCGTTGGTCGGACGGCGCAATCGCCTTGCTGCTTGCTCCGCAGCTGCTGTCGTTCTGGCCGTCGCGCAAGGACTGGCTGCTGGCCGCGAGTTCCTGGCCTTACCTGGTGCTCGCCGCCGGCGGCTACTGGTTGCTGTCACAATGAGCGATGCAAGCAAGCTGCATTCGTGCGCCTGATGCATTCCGATCCATCCTTTTGAATATTCCCTGTAACCCACACGCATGAAAAAAACCGCCCGCTCCCGCCCTGCAAAAGCCCCCGGCCCGGTCGAAGACCAGGACGATGCGACGGTCCGCCAGCTGCTCGGGCTGGCGCTGGACCTGACCGAGCTGGATGCCTATGCTTCGCCGCCCGACGAATTGAAAAAGAAAAAGAGCGATCTCGAAAAGGCGATCAGGAAATGCCTGCACCGGCAAAGGGACGCGGCACTGGCCGAGGCGCTGGAACAGACGCGGGAAGAAAACCGGGCCGCCTACCTGCTGCTGAAGGAAAGCGTGGAGGAGGCCGCGCAGAACGTGGTGTTCCGGCGCGAGCAAGGGCCGGAGCTGGAAGTCACCGCGTTCGTGATTCCGCTGCTGGTGCATACGCAGGGCGGCCTGCAGGCGGAACAGTGCTTCCAGGATGAAGACGCGTTCGAACAGCTGCGCCGCAGTTTCCAGGACGGCGAGCTGGAAAGCCGGCAGGCGAACGTCGTGCTGGTCAGCCATGCCTACCATGTCGACGAAATCGAGCGCATCGGTTACGGCCAGTTGCGCGAAATGGCGCGCGAAGCATTCGACGCAATGGTGCGCAGGAAAGCGGTCGCCACGCCCGCCATCGCGCGCAGCATGAGCGGCTGGCCGGAGAACCGGTTTGCGCCCGGCGACCGGGCGGTGGAACTGCGCTACCTGCTCGGATTCGCGATGAAGCCGGTGGACGACCCGTTTTACCAGGTGCCGCAAAAGGAGGCCGCGGCAGACCGTTACTTCGAAGCCCGTGCCGAACGCTTCCGGCGCTGGTCACAACAGGCGGCACCGCTGCTCAAGCGTTGCCTGGCAAGCGCGGAGCGCGATGTCGATATCGATTTTCTGTACCAGGACCTGTTTTACGGCGCCAAGGAAACCGGGATTGCCGAATACGCGATGCTGCAGATGATGTCCGAACTGGGGCAGGCGCTGGATGCCCACGGCGCGGCGGCGGACACCGTCCATGCCATCCTCGGGCCGGCCGAGATCGATGACGAAACGCTGCTGCGCGTGCAGTTGCAGGCGAGCGATGGCGCGCTGCTTGCTTCCTACGACAAGCGGATGGGAGCGCTGCATGACTTGCAGGCCGAGGTGGAGGATGCGTGCGATGCGCTGGCCACGATAGGAATACGCGCGTTTGCGGTAGCGAAAGCATTCGACGCGGATGGACGGGCGCTCGCTGCGCGTCCGCACGCCTTACCGTAGCGGCTGCCGCTCCGCCCACACCAAAGAACACCGATGAACCGACAGCAGATTCTCGAGTTTTCAACGTCCGGCCGCGGTACGCGCAACATCACCGACAGGATTGCCGAGGTGGTGGCCGCCTCCGGCGTGCGCGTCGGCCTGGCGCACCTGTTCGTGCAGCACACCAGTTGCTCGCTCACCATTACCGAGAACGCCGACCCCGACGTGCGGCGCGACCTCGAAACCCTGTTCGCGCGCATCGCGCCGGACGGCGATCCGCAGTACCGGCACGATCTCGAAGGGCCGGACGACATGGCTGCCCATGCGCGCAGCGTGCTGACCGGCTGCGGGCTCACGATTCCGGTCGGCGCCGGCCGCCTGCTGCTTGGCACCTGGCAAGGCATCTACCTGTGGGAACACCGCAGCGCGCCGCAACGGCGCCACCTCGTGGTTACCGTGCTCGGCGACTGACAATCACGCTCCGCAAGGAACGTCTCCTCCTTCCGCTGTCTCATCACAGACAGGCTGCGCACGCGCAGCCCTTCCCGACACCATATTTCGATCCCGAAGGAGGATGCCATGCAAATGGTTTCGCAAGTCATGACGCGCGATGTGCGCACCATTGCGCCCGAGGAAAACCTGCGGCGCGCGGCCCAGATGATGGATGAGCTGAATGTGGGCGTGCTGCCGGTATGCAGCGGCGAACGCCTGGTGGGCCTGCTCACCGACCGCGACATCGCGGTACGCGCGGTAGCGGCCGGGAAAACGCCGGACGCCACGCCGGTCAACGAGGTGATGAGCACCGACCTGTGTTGCGTGTTCGAAGACCAGTCGATGGAGGATGTGATGCTGCAGATGGCCGACAGCCAGGTCCGCCGGATACCGGTGATATCGCATGATCCGCAGCACAAGCTGGTGGGAATCGTTTCGCTGGGCGATATCGCGGTCAGGTCGCGCGGCGGCGGTCAGAAGGAGAATGTCGAAGCCGTGCTGGAAACGGTGTCGTCGCCCATCCGTCCGCAAGGACAGGCGGCGGCAGCCGGAGTGGCCGGGCGCAGCGGCGCGGGCGGTCCCGGCGCGGCGGCCAGTGGAACCGGCTCCGCGGGCATCGCCGGCACCGACATGCCGGCCGCCGGGCAGACTCCGCGCATGGCGGGAGCCGCCGGCGACGATTCCGAAGGGCGAACCGGCAAGACCGGCCAGCCGCGCCGCAACTTCGGCGCCGGCGGCGAAGACCTGGGCGGCGACGGCTTGCCGCCGCATTGAACTTACCCGCTGAATTCGCGCAAGTCCGCAACCGGCGCGGCGCCGAATTGCGCGTCCAGCAGGTAGTCGACCAGCCGCCGGGCGCAGTCGGCCGGGCCGAGCAACTGGCCGCTGCGCTTGAGCTCCTCGAAACGTGCACGCTGCGGAAACTGCTCGAGCGAGCTGGCGCGGATTTCGGCCTGCATGTCGGTATCGATGATGCCGGGCGCCAGGCTGCAGATGCGCAGTCCGGAAGCGTCCAGCGCGCTGGCCCGCGCATGCTGGTCGAGCGCCGCCTTGGTCGCGCAATAGACGCTCCAGCCGGCGTAGGCCTGGCGCGCCGCACCGCTCGATACATGCAGCACGCGCACATCGTGCACGTTGCCTTGACGGGTGGCGGCCGCAAGCGCCGCGGTCAGCATCAGCGGCGCGGCCACGTTCAGGGACACGGCGCGTGCAATGGCTGCCGGGTTCTGCGTCGAAGCCGGTCCGATCGGCTGCACGGTGCCGGCATTATTGATCAGCAACAGCGCATCCGCCCCCGCCACATAACGCTGCAACATGCCACTCGCCAGCCAGCCGGCAAGCGCTGCGGTATCCGCAAGATCGACCTCGGCCTGCTCCAGCAGCGCCGGGAAGTCTGTTTCGAGCGCAGCGCTGCGCCGGCGCGACAGGCCGAGGACGGGAATTTTTCGCGCCAGCAAATCTTGCGCAATGGCCGCGCCCAGGCCGCGGCTATGACCGCTCAGAATCGCTTTCATCATCGGAAATCCTTGCTTGCATCGATCGGACGGAACCGGGGTTTCGGCGCCGCACGCTTTGCTCCACGTCTCGGGCCACTCGTTTGCATTATGCCGGATCGCTACCCGAACGTTCCGGCGCTTCGCGAGTCATTGCTCTATCAACCGTACCGTCACAGGAGAACATGATGCAACCGGAACAGCACAATCGACAGGATGAAGAGCAGGCACGACGCCCGGCTTCCGGGCAGGCCGAGGCCGGGAAGCCGAAGCGCACGCAATCGGCCGCCGGCGACGATCAGCGCGACGCCGACGCGATGGGTGAAGGCGTCATCGGCGGCGCCCCGGGAAAAGGCCTCGACGATGTAGGCGGTCCTGGCCTGGGCGTGCCGCCGGGAGGAAAAAACCGGGCCGGCAAATCGGGAGCCAGCGGCAGTACGGAGGATTGAAGCGGTGCCGGTACGCGCGAACCGCATCCGCGGGAAGTTATAATTTCACAAACACAAACAACCGACCTTCATCCTTATGCCATTTGCGGATCCGGTTGCAGCCGCTGCGGACACGCTGTCGGCCTGCGACCCGCAACAACTGCCTTGGGCGCCCTGGGCGATGCCCGGAGGATATTTCAAGCTGCTCGCCGCCGATCCGGACAGCGGCCGCTTCACGCTGCTGATCCGATTCGGCAAGGAATGCGCCGGCCCGGCGCATCGTCATCTTGGTGCGGTGGAAGGGCTGGTGCTGGAAGGCGGCTTTCATTACGCGGACGATCCGGCGCGGCGCTTCACGGCCGGCACCTACCTGCTGGAGCGGGATGGAGCCGTGCATCAACCCGTCAGCCCCGAAGGAGCGCTGCTGTTCGCCGTGTTCCATGGACCGGTGGAAGGCCTGGCCGAAGATGGCAGCGTTAGCGGCCGCATCGATTGCCGCTGGCACCTGTCTGCCTGGAACAAAGCGCTGGAAAATACCAAATTGACAAGTTAAGATGCGTTTGCACCGCTCCCCGGCAATCGCCGGGATGGGAGCGGGAACGCGCACCCAGGCTTTTCCGCGCCACGCAGGCAAACAGGTGAGGATTCGAATTTGCTCGGTCAGACAGGAAAACATGGAGCGCATTGGCGCTTGCCAGCACCGGATGCGCCTCCCGCTTCCAGCCCCCGCACCGGAGGCCGCCTGACGGGTGCCGGGTTCACGCTGATCGAACTGGCACTGGTCGTCGTCGTGATCGCCGTGCTTGCCGCCATGGTGCTGCCGCGTTTCCAGGACCTGAAGAGCGAGGCGCGCGCCGCGACCGTGACCACAGGCGCAAAATCCGTCCTCACGGCCGCGTCGCTGGTTCACATGCGCGTGATCGCCAGCGGCACACCGATCGATTCGACGATCAGGCAACTGGATATCGGCGGCGGGGAAATGGTGGACGTGCGTTTCGGCTATCCGGCATGCACGACCAACGGCATCCCCAAGGCGTCGGGCACGGATAGCGGCCGGAACGGCTATGTCTGGTATCTCGGCACCGACGCCAACATGTGCAGCCTCTATCCGGACGCCGGCAAAGACAGCTCCGGCCACACGATCTACCTGAACAACTGCGGCGTGATGTACGTGAATTCGAGCGGAAATACCTGGTCACCGATTACCACCGGTTGCTGAGCGCATCGCCGCCTTCGCGCAGGCCGCCCCCACCGCAAGCCTCCCGATGTTCAGGGCCGCTCGAATCCCCGTTCCGGACGGCGCGCATTCACCACCGGATGGACGTTTGCAAAACGCAGGAATGCGCACTCGGTCGCCACGTCCTGCAGGTGCAGCATCTGCGCCGCCATCACGTCGTAGACGGGAACGTCGCCGCGCGGATGGGCGCACAGGCGGTACAAGGTGCTGCCGGCCGGGCCGATGATGTCGACGTTGGCAAACGATGCCACCCGAATCCGGTAACGGGTACCGGTCTCGCCGCCGGTCACGTGGAAATGGCGGTAGCGCTGGAATTCGGCGCGCTGCTCGGGTGTCAGCAGGCTCAGCATCAATGCCAGCGAGCGCCGCTTGGCGCGCAGGTAGCTGCGGGTTTCTTCGATCGCAGCCTGTTCGTTGCGGCGACGGGCAGCGTTCAGGCGCTCGTCGATCCAGCGGGCCAGGCCGAAGCGCCCGATGCGGCCCACGCGACCATCCGTCGCGGATACCGGTGGCGAGACCGGGGCATCCGCAACGGCCGGCGCGCCCGAAAACATGCGCACCAGCACCTGTCCCGCCCGGGCGAAGCCGGGCAGCATCTCAGCCTCCCACCGTCTTCGGCACCACCACCAGTTCTTCCATGGTGGGATCGAATTCGCGTACCAGGTGCTTGGCTTCCGCCTTGTGCTGCGAGCCGAACGCGGTATAGCCGCGCTTCATCAGGTTATCGAATGTTTCCTTTGCGGTCCGGACCTGGTCCAACTGGCCGGTGTCCCAGGTGAGCTCCTTGTGACCGGAGCGGTCCATGATGTTCATTTGTCCGATCAATGCCTTTTCCATTGCTTGCTCCTTGCCAAAATTGCGCGCCGATGCCTCGCGCCGCAAGATCTTTGACGATGCCTGCAAAGCGCGTTGCCACTTCATATAGTGAGCGACAGCGCCGGCAAAATCCCGGCCCCGGTGAAGGCGGCATGATCCAAATCAAGGAGAAGGATCGCGGCCGGCCGGCAGCGCCTGCCGGCACGGGCAGGCGCGGTTCCGCAGCGCGCCTGTTCCGGCTGCGGCATGTCCGCAGTACAATGAATTTTCCGCCACCCGATGCCGGCAAGCGACATGGCTTCGTCACTCCACAGTATCGAATCCTGGGCCCGCCTCCTGACCGAACAGGAGATACCGGTGCTGCGCCAGACGGTGCGCGCGCTGGCCGAAGCGGGAACGCGCGCCGAACGCATCAACGGGCGCGAAGTGGCCGATATCGTGATGCGCGACCCGCTGATGGCGCTGCGCGTGCTGCGTTTCAGCGCACGCCACCGCGGCCGCCGCCAGTTGCAGGACATCTCCACGGTCGAACACGCGTTGATGATGCTGGGAGTCGAGCCGTTCTTCCATCACTTTGCCCGGCTCGACGCGATCGAAGACGCGCTGAAACCGCAGCCGCAGGCGTTGCTCGGGCTGCTGCAGGTGATACGGCGCGGACAGAGGGCGGCCCGCTATGCGCTCGACTGGGCCACCTGGCGCTGCGACCTGAACAGCGAGGAAGTGGCGGTCGCCGCGCTGCTGCACGACCTGGCGGAAATGATGATCTGGTGTTTTGCGCCGGCCGAGGGTTTGCGGATCCAGGCGCTGTTGCACGGCACGCCGGGCATGCGCAGCGCCGATGCCCAGACCCGGGTGCTGGGTTTTCCGCTGAATCAATTGCAGCGCCAGCTGTGCCGGGAATGGGAGTTGCCCGAATTGCTCACCAGCCTGATGGACGACGCCCACAGCGAACGGCCGCGCGTGCGCAACGTGAAACTGGCGGCGGACCTGGCGCGCCACTCGGCCGACGGCTGGGATGATCCGGCGCTGCCCGACGATTTCCGCGCGATCGCGGCGCTGATGAACATCGACGACAACACGCTGCGAATCCGGCTGGGACTGAATTGATTCGTTGCCGGCAAGGCGGCTAGCAAAAATCTTTCACCACGGCGAACACGGTGGCCACGGCGAAAATCGGAAATGTGATGCCTTCGTCGTGATCGCCGTGGTGAAAAATACTGTTTTCCGTGCTTATTTCGCCATCACCGGCAAGTTGCGCAAGCTGACTGCGAGCAGCAGCGATGCCGTCAGGCAGCCGGCCAGCGCGGCCACCACTCCCGGCCAGCCGAAGCGTTCCCACAGTCCGCCCGACAGCCAGCCGATCACGCTGGCGCCCATGTAATAGCAGAACAGGTAGAGCGCCGAAGCCAGCGCCCGGTTCTCCCGGGCACGGCGCCCGACCCAGCTGCTGGCGACCGCGTGGCCGCCGAAGAAGCCGAACGTAAACAGGGCGACGCCGGCCACGATCAGCACCAGCAGCTTGGTCAGCGTCAGCAGCAGGCCGGCCAGCATCACCAGCACCACGATCCACAGCACGCGGCGCCGGCCGAGCCGGTCCGACATCTTGCCCACCAGCACCGAGCTGAACATGCCGATCACGTACAGGCCGAAGATCAGGCTGACCGCCGTATGCGACAAGCCGAACTGCGGCGACAGCAGGCGAAACCCGAGATAGTTGTAGAGGCTGATGAATGCGCCCATCAGCAGGAAGCCGATCAGGTACAGGCGCACCAGGCCGCTGTCGCGGAAATGCCCGACGGCGCCGGCGGCGATCCCGGCCAGCGGCTGTCGCCGGGGCTGGAAATGGCGCGACGCCGGCAGGCTGCGCGTGAATTCGATCGCGATCAGCAGCGCCAGTGCGCCGATCGCGGCCACGGCGAAACGCCAGGAAACCAGGTCGCTCAGGATGCCCGCCGCGATCCGCCCGGTCATGCCGCCCAGCGCGGTGCCGGCGATGTACAGCCCCATCGCGGAGCCGAGCGAACGTTCATCGATCTCTTCGCTCAGGTAAGTCATCGCCACCGCCGGCAACCCGGCCAGCACCACGCCGAGCAGGCCGCGCAACGCCACCAGTTCGGCAAAGCCGCCCACCAGCGCGCAGGCGATCGTGCTCAACGCCGAAGCGAACAGCGATACGCACATCGCCAGCTTGCGGCCGTGCCGGTCCGACACGATGCTCGCGAGCAGCAGGCAGAACGACAGGGCGCCGGTCGAGATCGACAAGGTCCAGCTGCTCTGCATCGGCGATACGCCGAATTCGTGGGAGAACAGCGGCAGCAGCGGCTGCACGCAATGCAGCATCGCGAAGGTCGCGAAACCGCCGAGGAACAAGGCGCGGCTGGCATTGCCGCCATGCCGGAGAGCGGGCGCCAGCGGCAATACCCCGCTGCTGAGCGCGGGAGTCGGGGAAGCGGGAGAAGTCGGGGAATGGGACACGATGGAATCGGCAATCCGGGAAGCACGGGTCTTCATCTTAGGATTGCCTTGTTATTCGGTCCAATATATCTTTATGGTACTTCTTATCGTTTTTAGAGATAACAACACATGGAACTGCGCCACCTGCGCTACTTCGTCGCGGTTGCCGAAGAACTCCACTTCACGCGCGCCGCCGAGCGGCTGCATATCGGGCAGCCGCCGCTGAGCCAGCAGATCCAGTTGCTGGAAGAGGAAGTGGGCGCCCGGCTGCTCGACCGCTCGCGGCGCTGGGTACGGCTGACCGAAGCGGGCAAGCTGTTCCTGGAGGACGCCCGGCGCATCCTGGCTCTCAGTGCGGAAGCGGCGGAAACGGCGCGCCTGGCCGAGCGTGGAGAAATGGGGCGGTTGCGCATCGGCTTCACTTCATCGACCCCGCTGACCGAGGTATTCAACCGTGCGGTGAATGCGTATCGCCGGCAATATCCGGGCGTGACGCTGGGCTTCACCGAAATGTCGACGCTGCGCCAGATCGAAGCGCTGCGCGACCGCAGCATCGATCTCGGCTTCATCCGGCCGCCCGACATCGAACTGCCGCGCGACATCGCGATCGCCTCGCTGCGGCGCGATCCGCTGGTCCTGGTGACTCCAGTGGGCCATCCGCTGGCGCGGCGCCGGGCAGTGGCGATCGCGGAGCTGGCAGAGTTCCCGTTCGTGACGTTTCGCGCCGACGCAGGCACCGGGGTGCAGACGCAGGTGCTGCGCTTGTGCCGCGCAGCCGGCTTCGAACCGAAGATTGCGTTGCAGGCGGGAGAAGGAGCGACGCTGGTCGGACTGGTGGCCGCGGGATGCGGCATTTCGATACTGCCGCAGTCGTTTACCCGCCTGCGGGTGAGCGGTGCGAGTTATCGGCCGCTGTCGGACCCGGAAGCGGTAACCGAATTGCTGCTGGCCCGGCGCGGCGGGGAGCCGCTGCCGCTGGTCGATAATTTCTTCAAGCTGGCGCTACCGTAGCGCGCGCTCGGCGGCAAGACCGGGAGCGCGCTCGGAAATGCTCAATGGGATTTGTCGGCCATGTCCGACAGCGGGCGACTGGAAATGAAAATCTCGACCCGGCGGTTGCGGCTGCGGCCGGCCGCGGTGGAATTGTCCGCCACCGGATCGTCTTCGCCGGCACCGCGCGTGCTGACCGCCGCCTGCGGCACGCCCTGTTCGATCAGGATTTGCGCGACCGCTGCCGCCCGCTTGGCCGACAGCATCCGGTTGTAATCGACATTGCCGACATTGTCGGTGTAGCCGACGATATCGATACGGCTTTGCGGGTAATGCTGGAGCGTATCGGTCAACAGGCGCAGCGCGGCAACCTGTTCCGGGCGGACTTCGGTGCTGTTGAACGCAAAGACGTTGTCGCCGGCGAAGCGCAACTGTACCGAATCGTCCGGCAGGTAACGCATATCGATATTCGGACTGGAGGCGAGCGCGGTATGCAGGTCGCCGAACATCTGTTGCGTTTCGTTTCCGGTAGTCATGGGAACCGGGTAAGGCGCCGCCGCAATCGTCGGCAGCGGCGTTTCCGCTTCCTTGTCGGCAGTATTGGAGGTGGCGCAGGCAGCCAGCAGGCAAGTCATCAAGGCAAGGATCGAAGCAGTTTTCACAGTGATTTCCCTTTTAATAATGTTGCAAAAAATGCATTATAAAAGAGAAAATATGCTATGACTTGCCTGTTTGCCAATTATTTTGCAAGCGCCTGTTACAGGCTTGGTGGAAATACGATCGCTGCCGGGCGGGTTGCGCCGGGCACCGATCGCGGGTAGACTTCGCCCCTTCGAGCGCGGGGTGGAGCAGTCTGGCAGCTCGTCGGGCTCATAACCCGAAGGTCACAGGTTCAAATCCTGTCCCCGCAACCAATTGCACGGCGGTGCGTTCCCGTGCCGGCTCCCGGCATGAGTCGCGGAGCGGCGGGGCCCGCCCTCGCGACACCTTCCCTTCAGAAATACTTTTTCACGACCTCGTCGAACGCCTGCTCGACCGGTATTCCCTTTTTCATCAGCTCAGTGATTTCGTTCGAATGTTCGGAAATGCTCGGGGGCAGCGCGTTGCGATGATTGCGGAAGTATTCGTAGCGCTGCATCGCGAATTGCTCGTTGAGCTTCGCGGCCGACGCGCGCGTGGTGCCCGGGGCACGCACTACGCGCACCTTGCGCGCCTTCCCGGCGGCACCGGCATGGCGTCCGGCCAGCATCGCACGCAGTTGTTCCAGCGTGAGCAGCGGCGTGGTATTGGCGTCCGCAAACTCTTCCTCGCCCGGCTCGGCCAGGTGATGGTTGCGATCGAAAGCCATCGTCTTGTCCATCGCATTCATCACCCGGTAACTCGGCTGGGTGCCGCTGCTGGCGAGAGAAAACTGGACGCGGTCGCCGTAGTCGACCATCTTGGCGATGACGTTCTGCACGTACTCTTCCGGAAGGGCTTCGATATTGCCGTTCCAGCGCTTGCTTCTGGTGGTGACCAAGATTTGTTCTTTCAAAAAGGTTTCCAATATACCGCACATGGCGCACGGCAGCCGCTTCTGGTGGCACGCATTCTGTCCGGGAACAGACGAACACGGTCCCCTCCTGTAAAACGGACATGTTCTATATGGAGTCGTCACAGCGTCGATATGTTCCATGGTTTTACGAGACCGGGCTTGCGCCATATCGTCTTGCTCGCCTGCGTGCAAAAAACGCCGGAACAACCTGCCCCCTCCTTCGTCCGGAAATCCTCAATGGCGTCATTCAATGGCGTCAATATAAGCCTAGCGCATGCCGCGTCGCTGCACTGCAGCACCGCGATGCGGTACAATAGGGGGTCTTCTGATGAAGTAAGCCTCCCCGTCCGGGAGAACCTCCTGCCCGGACCCTCTCAACCTACCAGTTGCGCACGCCGGAAACCGACGGCGTCGACTGTCCTGGCGTGTGCGGCCGGTTGCGCGTTGGCGCACCTACACCGTCCCCACGACCTCAGGCTGTACGCTCCCCTGCCCGGGGATCGGCGGCGGCAAGACCGCGTTTCCGACGCGTCGCGCCGCTCTTGTCATCCGCCCCAGGCGAAGTGGCATTTCCGGTCGCGGCCGATGGCTGCCGCTGCCGCAACGTATTTTTATTGGACTGAATCATGGCAAAAGAAGAACTGATCGAAATGAACGGCTCCGTTTCCGAGGTGTTGCCGGACTCGCGCTTTCGGGTCGAACTCGAAAACGGGCATGAACTGGTGGCATACACTTCCGGGAAAATGCGCAAGAACCATATCCGCATCCTGGCCGGAGACAAGGTTTCGCTGGAATTGTCGCCTTACGACCTGAGCAAGGGCCGCATCACTTTCCGCTTCATCGAAAATCGCGGCACCTCGTCACCGCGGCCGCAGCGCCGGCGCTAAACCGGCAACCGGCACCACGATTCCGAAGGTCGCCGTCGCATCGCGAGCCCCCACCTTCGCAGTCCGGTCCTCACCGCGAGGAGCCGGTATCACGGCGGCGCCGTCAGGCGAGCCAGATCGACCTGAAATACACGCGGTCCTCCGGCAGGCAGGTAAGCACGTTCGCATGCAGCAGGAAGCGGCGCTCCGATGCCGCGTCCTGCAGGTGCAGCAATTGTGCGGCCATCACGTCGTATACCGGGACGTCTCCGGCTGGCCGCACGCACAACCGGTATTTGACCGTCCCGTTGTCGTGCATGACATCGATATTGGCGATCATGTCGGTACGAATCCGGTAGCGGTCGCCGGTGCTGGCGCCGATCACGTGAAAATGGCCGGTCCTTCGAAACTCCTCGCGCTGTGCGCCGTTCATCAGGCGCGCCAGCAGCACCAGCGAACGGCGCTTGGCTCGGCGTGCGCGCCGTAGCGCGTCGCGTCGATACTGTTCGTCGTTGCGCTCCAGTTCCTGCAACAGATTCCGGTGATGGCGGTAGCGACGGACAAGCGCGCGCAGCCGCGCCAGGATGCGCTGCATGCCGCCGCTGCCGCCGAACCAGTCCCGGATCGCCTGCCAGCGACCGCGTTCGGCGAACATCTCAACCTCCGACCGTCCTCGGCACCATCACCAGTTCTTCCATCGTGGGATCGAAGCGATCGAGCGCATGCTTGGCGTCGGCCTTTGCCTTCGAGCCGAAAGCCGAATAGCCTTTCCGGATCAGGTTGTCGAATGCTTCGCGGGCGGCGGCGATCCGGTCCGGATCGTCGGCGGTCCAGGTAAGGGTGCTGTGGCCGGTGCCATCCATGACGCTCATTTCGCCGACATGCCGGGTAGGTGCGCGGTTCATCGTTTGCTCCTTTCAAGATCGATGCAAATAGGCTGTCTCAGCAGTTCGACTGCAATGGGCTGCCAATGTTGCATGTCGCCGCGAAGAATCGCGGGCGCGCGATCCCGGCGCGCATGTTGCGCGCCCCTGGCGTGATCCATGTCAAGCAAGCTGCACCTGCGGCGCATCGGCGACGCCGGCTGCTACACTGAATGGCGTTGCGAATGAACGTGGAGAGGAAAGGCGATGGCGACTACCGACGGTGACGAGTTTCTCCAGGAAATACTGGATGTTTCCGAGCAAGTCGGCACCATTTTCGCCAACCATATACCACGGCGCGACTACGACCGGATCGCGGAAAGCCTGGTGGCCCTGGCCAACCGTTTCGCCGATCAGCCGGACACGCGGCCGGTGCGGATGGTGATTGCGGGCGCGCTGGCCGCCGTGGGCCACGAGGCGGGCTAATCAGGCTCCAGGGGCAAGCCGGGGCGCCACCAGCGTTGCCCAGTCGCGGTCCTCGATGCGCGCCAGTTCGGCCAGCACCGACAGCTCGCGCTCGCCCAGGCCTTCCGTCACGCGGGCATCGGCGGTATCGAGCCTGCCGTTGCGCGCCAGGATATCCATCTTGCTCAGGTAGTCTCCCATCAGCAATATCTGGCCGAGCGTCGACAGGTGCGCCGGCGGCGCATCCGATTCCTGTTCGCGCAGCGCGTTCATCACCGGTTCCGGGAACCGCCACTCGGCGCAGATATTCATCGTGAGCGCGTGGCCGCGGCTGGCAAGCCCGTTACAGAAGGTGGGCGAACCGACCGGCTGCTGCGGATCGGACAGTTTGTCGATCACGCGCAGCGAAACCGTCAGGCCGACGTTCAGCACCAGCCCGGCAAGGAAGGCTTCGAACGGGTCGGCCGCCTTGCCGCGCACCAGCATCCCGCAGGCCGCCGCGCAGCGCTCCGATTGCGCCCACAGGCGCGGCGCCAGCTTGCGCGTGAACGCGCCGGAATCGAGGTTGATGATGGGCCGGAACGCGACGCCGGTGATCAGCTGGCGCAATCCGTCCTGCCCCAGCACCAGGATCGCATGATCGACGCTGGTAATCGGATGCCCGGGACTGTATGCGGCGCTGTTCGCCAGGCGCAGCACCTCGGCCACCAGCACCAGGTCGTGCGAGATCTTGCGCGCCAGCTCGATGCCGTCGAAGTCGCTGTTGCGCAGGCTCTGCAGCAATTGCGGGATCACGCCCGGCATCCGGCGCACCATGTGGGCGCCCGCTTTTTCCGATTTGACCACATCCTGCAGCGCCGCCAGGATCGCGTCTTCGTTCCTGCTGGTAAACAGATCCGGGTATTCTTCAGCTTCGAACAGCCAGCCGGAAAACATGAAATCCAGCTGGTCGCGCTGCATGCGGGAAACATCTTCCGCGGCGAAATGACGTGCCGCGCGCGGCTTTTCGGTGTTGGTGGACACCGGCCCGGAAGGAGCCGAAGGCGCACGCGGAGCGGGAGTATCGGAAAAGAGTCTGCGAAGCCAGGCGTACATGGTGTGCGGACGGTCAGGAAATCGGAAAGCCGCGCCGGGCGCGGGCCTGTTGCACGATTTAAACACGAGCAAGGCCGGCTGTCGATTGTTTCCCCGAGCCGCACCTGAACCTGAATCGGATTGATGCCGTAACATGTCGGCTGTCGATATTGGAGAAGGAGCCGCGATGCCGCCGTTTGTCCGATCCACGCCGGGCCGCAGCCTGGCCATTCCACGAACACAGGAGTGATGCGTGCAGCCAGTCATTTCCGTCCAGGCGCTGACCAAGACTTACGCATCGGGCTTCCAGGCGCTGAAGAGCGTCGACCTTGAAATCCGCCGCGGTGAAATCTTCGCGCTGCTGGGGCCGAACGGCGCCGGCAAGACCACGCTGATCAGCATCATCTGCGGCATCGTCACCGCCAGCAGCGGCAGCGTGCGCGCGGCCGGCTACGACATCGGGCGCGACTACCGGGCCGCGCGCGAGGCGATCGGTCTGGTGCCGCAGGAGCTGGCGACCGATGCCTTCGAAAGCGTATGGGACACGGTGAAATTCAGCCGCGGCCTGTTCGGCAAGGCGCCCAATCCGGCCTACCTGGAAAAGGTGCTGAAGGACTTGTCGCTATGGGACAAGCGCGACTCGAAGATCATGGCGCTGTCGGGCGGCATGAAGCGGCGCGTGATGATCGCCAAGGCGCTCAGCCACGAACCGCGCATCCTGTTCCTCGACGAGCCCACCGCCGGCGTCGACGTCGAGTTGCGGCGCGACATGTGGGAAATGGTGCGGCGGCTGCGCGAGAGCGGCGTGACCATCATCCTCACCACCCACTACATCGAGGAAGCGGAGGAAATGGCGGACCGCATCGGCGTCATCAGCAAGGGCCGGATCCTGCTGGTCGAAGACAAGCAGGTGCTGATGCAAAAGCTGGGAAAGAAGCAGCTGACCCTGCTGCTGCAACAGCCGCTGGCGGCAGTGCCGGAGGAACTGGCAAGCTACGGCCTGGAGCTGTCGGCCGACGGCGGCCAGCTGGTTTATACCTTCGACGCGCAGGATGCGCGCGGCGGCATCCCGGAGCTGCTGCGGCGGCTGGACGAGCGCGGCATCCATTTCAAGGACCTGCAGACCAGCGAAAGCTCGCTGGAAGACATTTTCGTCAGCCTGGTGAGAGAACGCCGATGAATTTCTACGCCATCAAGGCCATCTACATTTTCGAGATGTCGCGCACCTGGCGCACGCTGCTGCAGAGCATCGCCTCGCCGGTGATCTCGACCTCGCTGTACTTCATCGTGTTCGGCTCCGCCATCGGCGGCCGCATGGCGTCGATCGACGGCGTCAGCTACGGTGCCTACATCGTGCCCGGACTGATCATGCTGTCGGTGCTCACCGAGAGCATCTCCAACGCGTCGTTCGGCATCTACATGCCGAAATGGGCGGGCACCATCTACGAAGTGCTGTCGGCACCGGTGTCGGCGTTCGAGATCGTGCTCGGCTATGTCGGCGCGGCCGCCAGCAAGTCGGTGATCCTGGGGCTGATCATCCTCGCCACCGCGCGCCTGTTCGTCGACTACACGGTGGTGCATCCGTGGTGGATGCTGGCCTTCCTGCTGCTGACCTCGGTGACCTTCTCGCTGTTCGGCTTCATCATCGGGGTCTGGGCCGACGGCTGGGAAAAGCTGCAGGTGGTGCCGCTACTGATCGTGACGCCGCTGACCTTTCTCGGCGGCAGCTTCTACTCGATCAACATGCTGCCGCCGTTCTGGCAAAAGCTCACGCTGTTCAACCCGGTGGTCTACCTGGTGAGCGGCTTTCGCTGGAGCTTCTACGGCGTGTCCGACGTCGGCGTCGCAATCAGCCTCGGCATGACGCTGCTGTTTACCGTGCTGTGCCTGGCCGGCATCTGGTGGATCTTCCGCACCGGATACCGGCTCAAGACCTGAAGGTGGTGCCGGTCAGGGCCGGGCCGCATCCCGCCTTTCGGTGGCCTGCGCCTGCGCGCTGACCATGTTCGACTCGAATATCTGCATCTGGGTGCCGAGCTGCTCCATGTCGACTCCCGACTGTTCCACCTTCGGAAACAGCTGCTGTTCCTCGACCTGCACGTGGTGCATGATCGCATCGCACAGTTGCTGGAACATGCGGTCGCACTGCGCCTCGCCCGGCTCCATGCCCTTGAGCTGGCTGATCATCTGCTTGGCCTGCTGGTGTTCGTCTTCGCACTCGTCCACCAGCGTGGTGTCGACCTTCTGCACGGCCGGATAGAACGTGGATTCTTCCAGCGCCGTGTGCATTTCCAGTTGCAGCAGGATCTGCGGGCCGGCCTGCCGCTTCACCGCGACATCCTGCGTTTTCAGATAGCTGTCGAACAGCTTCTTGATGAATTGATGCTGTTGCTTGAGCGCTTCTATCGGACGGTCAACTGAAAAATCGACCTGCGGCCGTTGGTTGGGATCCATATCCATTTGCGACTCCTTCACTGATTTCGGTACTGAAACACGGAGGGCGCGAAGTCCGCCACTCGCCCTCCTCCTGACGCCCGCGCGGCGTTCCGCATGGTTAGTCCCCAAGCCGGCGTACAGGTTCATCTCCCGACTGTTGCAAGAAGCGCCCCGCCGTTTGTTGCCGACTACCAAAGACCGGCCTGGAGCAGGCTGCGGAACACCACGCGGCGGTTCTTTCCGGAGTCGGAAAATGCAGAAAGCGCTTGCTTTTGCTTAAAGTGCTTATTATTATGCCTTTATGAACAATGACACCTCAGTATTCCAGAAAAGCCGGATGCCGCTCTACCTGCAGGTAGCGAAGCTGATGCGGCAAAAAATCGAGAAGCAGGAATGGCGCTTCGGCGAACAGATTCCGACGCTCGATGAACTGGAGCAGGAATACCAGGTGTCGCGCATCACGCTGCGCGGCGCGCTGACGCAACTGGAGAACGAGGGCATCATCCGCCGCACGCGCGGGCTCGGGACTTTCGTGGCGAAGGATCTGTCGGCGCAGCGCTGGTTCAAGCTGGCATCCAACCTGGATGAACTGGTGGACGCGACGTCGACATTGAAAATCCAGCTGCTGCCGATAGAACAGGACGACCTGCCGCCACCGCCGCCCTTTCCGTTCGGCGAACTGGCGCCGGCCTACCGGCGGCTGCGGCGCGTGCACTACCACGACAGCGTTCCGTACTGCCTGATCGACCTTTACCTGGACAAGGAAGTCTTTGCGCGCGATCCGGAAGCCTTCCTCAATGCCCCCGTGGTTCCGCAACTGGTCGCGCTTCCGGGGCTTGAAATCGCGCAGGCCAAGCAGATCATGCACGTGACCATCTGCGACGAGGACACGGCGGCCCACCTCGACATCGGCGTCGGCGATCCGATCGCCGATGTCCGCCGCACCATGCTCGACCCCGACGGCAGGATCGTCTATTACGCGCATATCCAGTATCCGGCGCAGATGATCCAGATCGAGACCGACCTGATGCAGGGCCGGCCCAGGCCGGCCGGCAAGCGCGCCCGAAAGCGCGCCGGCTGACATCCACGGGCCGGCAGGGACACGAAGGCTGCGGCAACGACCGCACCCGCCCCGGCGGCCTCACCGACACTTATCTTGGAGAGAGACATGACAAAGAGCAGTACCCGCAACAATTTCTTCAGCGACATGGGATGGGCGATCCTGCCCTTCCTGTGCCTGATCGCATTCTGGTTCGTGCTGCGCGCATCGGGCCTGATCAATCCCACGCTGCTACCCTCCCCGGGCAACGTGTTGCAGACATTCTGGACCACGCTGACCGAGGGCCACCTGCTGCTCGACATGGCGATGTCGGTCAGGCGCGTGCTGCTGGGGCTGCTGCTGGGCATGGTGGCGGCGGTGCCGATCGGCTTCCTGATCGGCTGGTACAAGCCGGTGCGCCGCTTCGTCGACCCGCTGGTGAATTTCTTCCGCGCGCTGCCGCCGATCGCGCTGATCCCGCTGGTGATCGTGTACCTCGGCATCGGAGAAATGGCGAAGATCGCGATCCTGTTCTATGCGTCGTTCTTTTCCGCGGTGATCGTGATGTATGAAGGGATGACGCAGATCAGTCCGGTCTACATCCGCGTCGCGCGCACGCTCGGCGCCACCGACTTCGAGATCTTCCTGAAAGTGATGGTGCCGATGACGGTGCCGCACATGCTGACCGCGATGCGGGTGGCGCTCGGCGTGGCCTGGGCAACGCTGGTGGCAGCCGAACTGGTGGCCGCGCAGGAAGGCCTGGGCGCGATGATCCAGAACGCTTCCGCGTTCTTCGACCTGCGCACCATTTACCTGGGAATCATTTCGATCGGCGTCCTGGCCCTGGCGATGGATATCGCATTGCGTGCGATATCGAAGCGCCTGGTCGCCTGGCAAGACAAGGTGGAGGCATAAATCATGCAGCAACAACCCGAGCGCATCCGCTTCGATAACGTATCGATGCAGTTCCAGACCGCGGCCGGCCCGCTGCAGGTGGTGCAGGACATGTCGTTCAACATCAACCAGGGCGATTTCGTTTCGCTGGTCGGGCCGTCCGGCTGCGGCAAGACCACGCTGATGAGCATGGCTGCCGGCTTCGTCAAGCCGACTTCCGGCCGGGTGACGCTGGACGGCAAGCCGATTACCGGACCCGGCCCGGACCGCGGCGTGATGTTCCAGGAATACGGGGTATTTCCCTGGCTGACGGTCGAGCAGAACATCGGCTTCGGACTGAACCTGAAAAACGCCGGCAGGATCGGCGCCGAGGAAAAGCGCGAAACCGTCGAGCGCTACCTGAAGCTGATGGGTTTGTCCGATTTCCGCAAGGCGTTCCCGAAGACGCTGTCGGGCGGCATGCGGCAGCGGCTGGCGCTGGCGCGCGCCTATGCGGTGCATCCGGAATTCATCCTGATGGACGAACCGTTCGGCGCACTGGACGCACAGACCCGCAGCGCGATGCACGACCTGCTGCTGGAAATCCTGCATACCGAAAACAAGACCGTGCTGCTGATCACACACTCGGTCGAAGAAGCGGTCTACCTGTCGAACAAGGTCCTCGTCATTTCCGCCCGCCCTTCGCGCATCCGCGAAGTGGTCGATATTCCCTTCCCTTATCCGCGTCACCGTTCGCTGCAGGAAACGCCGGAGTTCAACGCACTACGTTCGCACATTCACGATTCCGTGATGCGCGAATATGCAGCGCAGGAAGCACAAGCCAGAGCAAGAACCTGAGCTCCGCTCGCGGAGCCTTCACACCAAGGAGACAGTCGACATGAAACGCCGTACCTTTATCGAACTCGCCGCCGGCACCGCGCTGGCCGCCATCCAGCCCACGCTCGCCTTTTCGCAGACCACCAAGGTCAAGGTGGGTTACCTGCACACGCTCGCGGTGGACGGTCAGATGTGGCTGGCCGACAATATGGGCATGTGGAAGAAGGCGGGGCTGGACATGGAATTCGTGCAGTTCCAGACCGGCCTCGAACTGTTCCAGGCGATGAGCGGCGGCAGCATCGACGTGCTGACGACCGGTGCGGTGGTGTCCAACTTCCCGGCGCACGGACAGGGCAAGGTATTCCTGATCAACGACATCGAATTCGCCACCGCGCAACTGTGGGTGCATCCGGAGGCCGGCATCAAGACCATCGCCGACCTGAAGGGCAAGAAGATCTCGACCACCACCGGCACCACCGCCCACGTCTTCCTCGACAATGCCTTGCGGGCGAACGGCATGAAGCCAAGCGACGTGCAGATCGTCAACCAGCGGATGCAGGATGCGGTGACTGCCTTCATTTCCGGCGCGGTGCCGGCGGTGGCCTTGTGGGTGCCGTTCAACGTCGCGGTGAAGAAGCGGGTGCCGACCGCGAAGATGCTGGTCGACGCTTCCGCCTACTATCCGAAGGCAGCGATCGTCGACGGCTGGGCCGCCCGCAACGATTTCTTCGACAGCAGGAAGGACGTGCTCAAGAAGATCATCCAGGTGTGGGCCGAGGCGAACGACTACATGCTCAACAATACCGACAAGGCGATGGATATCCTGCAGAAGAACTATTACAAGAACGTGTCGCTGCCGGAACTCAAGGACCAGTTCAAGGCGGAAAAGGTGTTTTCGTCGAAGGAATGGGCCAAGCTGTATGCGGACGGCACGGTCACCGGCTGGCTGCAGAAGGTAAGCGATTTCTTCGTCAATTTCGCGCATATCCCGAACGCGGTACCGGCGTCCCAGTACTTTGATCCGAAACTCTACCTGGAAGTGATAAAGGCATGACCGCTTCGCACGATGCGCACGATGCGCGCGGGGGCGTCTACGATTACATCATCGTAGGCGCCGGCTCGGCCGGTTGCGTGCTGGCGAACCGGCTGTCGTCCGACCCGTCGGTGCGGGTGCTGCTGCTGGAAGCCGGCAAGCCCAACCGCAACTTCTGGCTGCATCTGCCCGTGGGCTACTTCAAGACGATCTACGACCAGCGCTTTTCGCGGCTGTTCGAGACCGAGCCCTGCGAAGGCGCCGGCGGGCGCGGCATCGTGTGGCCGCGCGGCCGCGTGCTGGGCGGCTCCAGTTCGATCAACGGCCTGCTCTACATCCGCGGCCAGCATGCGGACTACGACGACTGGGCGAAGAACGGCGCCATCGGCTGGAACTATCGCTCGGTACTACCCTTCTTCAAGCGCTCCGAGCATTTCTCCGGCGGCGAGAGCGAATACCATGGGGCCAGCGGCGAACTCGGCGTCTCGACGCTGCGCAACGATCACCCGTACTGCCGCGCCTGGCTGGAAGCCGGCCAGCAGTACGGGCTGCCGTACAACCCGGACTTCAACGGCGCCACCGAATACGGCGTCGGCCCCTACCAGCTCACGCTGAAGGGAAAATGGCGTTCGAGCGCGGCGGCCGCCTTCCTGCGACCGGCGCAGCAGCGGCGCAACCTCACCGTGATCACCGAGGCGCACGTGAGCCGCGTGCTGTTCGAGCGCCGCACCGCGACCGGCGTCGAATGGACACAGGACGGCAAGGTGCAGCGCGCGCAGGCGGAACGCGAAGTGATCCTGTCGGCCGGCACCATCCAGTCGCCGCAGATCCTGCAGCTGTCCGGCATCGGCCCGGCCGCGCTGTTGCGGGAGCACGGCATCGAGGTGCGGGTCGATGCGCCGGAAGTCGGCGAGAACCTGAAGGACCACTACCAGGCGCGCACCATCGTGCGCCTGAAGAAGAAGCTGTCGCTGAACAACGACGTGCGCAACCCGGTCAAGCTGGCGGCCATGGGCCTGGAATGGCTAGTGAAGGAATCCGGTCCGCTGACGGTGGGCGCCGGGCAGGTCGGCGGCTTCGTGAAGACCGAGCACGCGCGCGACGACCGCGCCGACATGCAGTTCAACGTGATGCCGCTGTCGGTCGACAAACCCGGCACGCCGCTGCACGCC
>CBIHOK010000040.1:0-24844 GCA_966211575.1 uncultured Noviherbaspirillum sp. | reverse complement strand
TGATCGTGCTGGAAGGCGCACTGGACCTGCGCCTGTCCCCGGGAAGGCGGGCATTCCTGTTGAGCACGCTACGGGCGGCAGCGCTCGGGCTTGCCGCCACCACCGTGCTGATTTCCCTGCCGCTGAAATGGCTGTTCGGACTGGACTGGCTGCAGGCGCTGCTGGTAGCCGTTCCGTTCGGGGTGATCAGCAGTGCGGTTGCGATTCCGAGCGCGAAGTCGCTCGGCGGCAGCGACCGGGAATTCGTCATCTACGAAAGTTCGTGGTCGGACATTCTCGGGGTCACGCTGTTCAACGCACTGCTGGTGGCCACCCGGGGCGGCCCGGTGGCGGCCAACTTGCTGCTCGGCAGCACGGTGGTGATCGGCGCCGGCGCGTGCATCTCGCTTGTGGTTTTCTGGCTGGTGGGGCACCTGCAGGGGCACGTCAAGTTCGTACCCCTGCTGTTCGCGCTGATCCTGGTCTACGCCGGCGCCGACTCGCTGCACCTGTCGCCGCTGCTGATCGTGCTGATCATGGGGTTGACACTCAACAACCCCCAGGTGCTGCGGCGCTTTCGCTTCCTCGACCGCCTGCACAGCACCCACTATGAAAGCGAACTGGAGCGGCTCAAGCACCTGACATCGGAGGCGACGTTCCTGGCCCGAACCTTTTTCTTCCTGGCGCTCGGCTACGCCACCGACATGCGCACGCTGGCGGATCCCGCCGCCTGGGCATTGGCGGCGGCGATCGTCAGCCTGATCGTCGGCCTGCGCTGGGGCGTGCTGAAACTGACCGGCGTCTCCCCGGTACGGCCGTTGTTATGGCTGGCGCCGCGCGGGCTTGTGACCGCGACGCTGTTCTTTGCGCTGCCGGCGGCCAGCATCCCGGCGGATTTTCCTCCCGGGACGCTGATCCTGGTGGTGCTGCTCAGTTGCCTGGTGATGGTGGTCGGAATGCAGGTGGACCGGCCGGCCGTGCCGCAGGCCGAAGCTACGCCGAACGCCGCGGATTGAGCACCAGCTCGGAATCCAGCGTATAAAACGGCTCGCGGATCACCCTGCCCTCGTATTCGTCGCCCGCTTCGTGATGCAGGTAATCGCCGATCAGCGTCGACCGCACGCCGAACACCGCATCCGAATCGAGGTAGGGATCGCCGTTCTCGAATATCTGGGTGATCAGGGTCTGGTAGCCGCCCGCCTCCACCAGGAAGTGAATATGGGCCGGGCGCCAGGGGTGGCGGCCCAGCGACTGCAGCATCCTCCCCACCGGGCCGTCGTCCGGAATCGGATAGGCGGCCGGCTTCACGGTGCGGAAATAGACCTTCCCTTCGGCGTCCGCGCGCAGGCGGCCGCGGCAACGGAATTCGTCTTGCCCGGTCTGCACGTCATAGTAGCCGGCGACATCCGAATGCCAGACGTCGACCACCGCGTTCGGAACCGGCTCACCGTCCACCCCGCGGATACGAAGGCGGACGAAGCACGGCGTGCCGGACGCGCCGTTCGCGATGTCGGCGCCCAGCTCGAAGAAGCGCGAATCCCGCACATGGAACGGCCCGAACACGGTGGCTTCGGTGGCCTGCGGCGGCTTGCGGTTGTTCAGCGCCACGCAGAGCATCGAGACGCCCAGCGTATCGGAAAGCAGGATGAACTCCTGCCGCTTGTCGTCGCACATCTTGCCGGTCTCGGTGAGAAAGCGAATGCCCTGCATCAGCTCTTCCTCGGTAAGCTCCACCTCGCGCACGAAATCATGCAGGTGGCGCGTCAGCGAGGTCACGATTTCGCGCAGGCGGGGCGACGCCCGATCCGCGATGCGGGAATTGACTTCTTCGGTGATGGTGTTTTCATTCAGGTTGCGCATGGCGGTTCACTCCGGAAGCTGGAACAGGCGAAGCCTGCGTTGTATGGGAAAAAATCGGATATCGAAGCGTTGCTGCAGGAAGCCCCACAGGCCTTGCTTGAACAGCAGCGTGGTGACGATCGCCAGCGTTCCCAGCCCGACCAGGTACCAGGTGCCGTAATCGGAAAAGAAGCGGTTCAGCGCCCAGAACACGATCGCGCCGACGATCGGGCCTTCGATGGTGCCGAGGCCGCCGATCATCACCAGGAAGATGGAGAACGCACTCCAGTTCACCGAGAACGCGGCGTCCGGCGAAATGCGCAGGTTGCCGAGGAAATACAGTGCGCCCGCGAGGCCGGCGCCGAGCGCGCTGACCACGTACACCTTCAGCTTGACCGAGCCGACGTCGATGCCCTGCGACTCGGATGCGGTCTCGGAATCGCGGATCGCCAGCAACGCCAGCCCCTGGCGGCTGCGCAGGAACCAGTAAGTCAGCGCGATGGTGGCGACCACCGCCGCCAGCGTCATCCAGAACGTCACCGATTCGCGGGTGGCGCGCGGTATGCCGCGCAGCGCGGTCAGGCTGCTGCCGGAGCCGCCGCCGACCGCCGAGATGTTCGCGAACGACAGCCGGAACACTTCGGCGATCACCCAGGTGCCGATCGCGAAATAGCCGCCCTGCAGGCGGAACGCGATCTTCGACACCGGCAGCGCGATCAGCGCCGACAGCAGTGCGGCCAGCGGCACCGCGAGGAACGGGTTGACGCCGAGGCGGTTGGCCATGACCACCATCATGTAGCCGCCGAAGCCGAGAAAGGCCTGCTGCCCGATCGACACCATGCCGCCGTAGCCGGCCAGCAGGTTCCACATGCTGGCGAAAATGAAATAGCAGGCGATCTGGTTGAATTCGCGCATCCAGCCCGGTTCCGACCACCAGGGCATCGAAGCGGCGACCAATACCAGCAACCCGGCGGCGACCGCGCCGGCCTGGCTGGCGCCGGTTTTTCTTTGCACCTCGAACCGGATCTCGTTCGTTGCTTTCATGTCCATGAAGCTTCCCCTGCTCAACGCGTCTTCGGAAACAGGCCCTGCGGCCGGAACACCAGCATCAGCAGGAACACGATATGGCCGGCCCAGATGCCCCAGCCGGGGTCGAGCCGAAAGCCGATTCCCTGGGTGGCGCCGAGGATCAGGCCGCCGGCCAGCGTGCCCCAGAACGAACCCATGCCGCCGATGATCACCGCTTCGAATGCAAACAGCAGCAGCGCCGGCCCGTCGGTGGGCGAGAACGTGGTGCGCATCCCCTGCAGCGTGCCGGCGATCGCGATCAGCACGAATGCCAGCGCGGTCGCCAGTCCGTACACGTGGCGGTGGTCCAGTCCCATCAGCTCGGCCGCTTCCTTGTCGTCCGAGGTGGCGCGGAACGCGCGCCCGATCGCGGTATTGTTGAACAGCCATTGCATCGCGAACGCGACCAGCAGCGCAACCACGAAGATCGCCAGCGGCAGCACGCCGACCGCGAGGCCGGCACCGAGGTCGACGCTGCGGGTATTGAGGCCGCCGGTCTCGATCGAGCGCGGATCGGAAGTGAAGGTTTCGATCAGCGCGTTCTGGATCACGATGGACAGGCCGAAGGTCACCACCAGCGACGGCAGCGGATCCTTGCCCAGGGTGCCGTTCAGCACCAGCCGTTGCAGCCCGTAACCGAACACGAATGCCAGCGGCAGCAGCACCAGCAAAGCCAGCAGCGACGGCCAGGCCCCATGCAGGCCGAATGCGGACAGCAGGGAAAATGCCGCAAACCCGGCCAGCACCGTGAAGTCGCCGTGCGCGGTATTGGTCAGCCGCATCACGCCGAACATCAGCGACTGTCCCATCGCGAACAGCGCATACAGGCCTCCCAGCATGATGCCGTGCAGGAGGGTATCGATCCAACTGAGCATGCTGTTTCCTTTCGGTTGAGCGTGTCCGTTCAGACACCGAAATAGGCTTGCGAAATCTGCTCGTGCGTGACCTGCGCGGAACGTCCGCTCAGCGACACCCGGCCTTCCTGCAGGCAGTACAGGCGGTCCGACACGCTACGCGCGGTCGCCACGTCCTGCTCGACCACGATCACGCTCAGCCCGCCGGCGGTGATTGCCGGCAGCGCGCCGTAGATTTCCTTGACCACGATGGGCGCCAGCCCGAGCGAGATCTCGTCGCAGATCAATAGCGCCGGATTGCTCATCAGTGCCCGCCCGATCGCGACCATCTGCTGCTGGCCGCCGGACAGCGCGGTGCCGGGATGGCGGCGCCGCTCGCGCAGCATCGGGAACAGCCGGTAGACCGCCTCCAGGTTCCACGGGCCGGGACGCCGGGTGTAGGCACCGATCAGCAGGTTTTCCTCGACCGAGAGGCTGGGAAACAGGCGGCGTCCTTCCGGCACCATCGCGATGCCGCGCGCGACGATCTTGCCCGGCGCCATGCCGCCTATCGCTTCGCCGCGAAACACGATCGCATCGGCCGGCGCCTTCAGCAGACCGGTCAGCGATTTCAGGAAAGTCGACTTGCCGGCGCCGTTGGCGCCGATGATCGCCACCGTCTCGTTGACGCCGATTTCGAAATCGATGCCGAACAGCGCCTGGAAGTCGCCGTAGAACGCGGTCAGGTCGCGGGTTGCGAGCAGCGGTTTCATGCTTCCAGCCCCATGTAGACGCGCTTCACCTCCGGGTCTTCCATCACCTCGCGCGGCGCGCCCTCGGCCAGCCGGGCGCCGAAGTTCAGCACGAACAGCCGGTCGGCCACCGCCAGCAACGCATGCACCACGTGCTCGATCCAGATCATCGTGATTCCCTGTGCCTTGATCGCGCGGATTTCGTCGACCAGGATTTTTGCCTCGTGCTCGGTCAGCCCGCCGGCGATTTCGTCGAGCAGCAACAGCTTCGGCTTCGTCGACAGCGCCCGCGCCAGCTCCAGCCGCTTGCGATCCAGCAGCGTCAGCCCGCCGGCCAACTGATTGGCCTTCTTCAGCAAACCGGTATTGCGCAGCACCGCGATGCATTCGGGATACGCTTCCTTTTCGGACAGGCCGGCGCCGGCGGTGGCCGCCACCAGGCAATTCTCGAACACCGTCAGCCCGCCGTACGGCTGCGGCACCTGGTAGGAGCGACCGATGCCGATGCGGCAGCGCCGGTGCGCCGGAAAATGCGAAATGTCGGCGCCGCCGAATGCGATCGCCCCGCGATCGGGCCGCACGTCGCCCGAGATCAGGTTGAACAAGGTGGTCTTGCCGGCGCCGTTCGGCCCCAGGATGCCGAGCGTCTCGCCCTGCGCGACCGACAGGCTGACGTTGTCGGTCACCTTGAGCGCGCCGTAGCTCTTGCTGACCGCGTCCAGTGAAAGAAGTGGAGTCATGGTTTTTCGCGGCCGGCCGCCGTTCCGGCAGCCTAGGCGATCACCTTCATCCGGCCATTGGCGAGGATGGCCGGGTTCGCCTGGTTGTTGACGATGGTCAGTTCGTACTTGTATTTCTTTCCGGGATTCCATTGGCCGAGCACCAGCGGCGTCTTCGACACGTTGCGGAACGGACCCTCGCCGCCCCACTTCACTGGGCCGACGATGGTCTCGAGCCTGGTGGCGGCAACCGCGTCACGGATCGCCGGCTTGCCGCCGTCCTTCGCGCGCTTCAATGCATCCAGCGCCACTTCGAACAATGCGTGCGAAAAGCCGATCGGCTGCGTCCACTGGCGCCTGGTCTGCTGTTCGTAGGCATCGCACATGGCCTTGGCGCTGGCGCCGGTCAGCGTCGACTTGTACGGATGCCAGGGTGACCACCAGACCTCGGTGGTCAAGCCGTCTCCCAGGTTGCCGAGCGCCTCGATCGCGCCCGGAAACAGCAGCGCCTTGCCGAGCGTGACAACCTTCGGGCGGAAACCCTGCTGGCGCGCCTGGGTCAGGAAAGTCTTGGCATCCGGCGGGATCATCACGCCGGTGACGATGTCGGTCCCGGCGCGCTTGAATGCGGCGATCTGCGCGGAGAAATCCTGGTTCATGTCCTGGTAGCGGCCCGGGTCAACCAGCGAGAAGCCGTTCGCCGCGAGCGGCTTCGGGAAACCCAGCTCCTTGTCGCCCCAGGCATTGCCGTCGCCGTCGTTCGGAAACAGGCCGCCGACTTTCCTGTTGGTCTGCACCGATTTCCAGCCGTTGACGTAATTGGCGATCACGTCTTCCAGGCCCCAGAACATGTGATAGGTCCACTTGAAGCCGGTCTGCGGCTTGCCGCCGCGCCCGAAGAACCAGGGCTGCCACGGAACCACGGTGGATACGCACGGCACTTCGTTCAACTCGCACGCATCGGATACCGGATTCGCGGTTTCCGGCGTCGACGACACCAGCATCAGGTCCACGTCGTCCTGCAGGATCAGGTCGTTGGCGACCTCGCCGGCCCGGTTGGGCGACGACTGGCTGTCCTTCAGGATCACCTTGACCGGCATCGTCTTGCCGGCGACCGGGACGCCGGCGGCGAAGTTCTTCTCCAGCCCCGCGATCACCCATTTGTCCGCTTCGCCGAACGCGGCCAGCGGGCCGGTCTGCGGCGACACGTAGCCGATACGGATTTCGCGGGACGCCGCCAGTGCCGGCAACACCCCGCCGGCGGCGAGTGCGGCTGCGGCGCCGGCGCCTTGCAGGATCTTGCGGCGCGATTGATTGAAGCTGCTCATGACTCCTCCGTTGTTGACTTGGCGCTATATTGCGCAATGGGTACTTGGATGGGCACTTCGAAATGCCTTCCCTGCGCGGGAAGGCGGACATCTATCCGGCCGGCGGCCTCCCGTAGTAAGCGTCGTCCAGCAAGGCCCGGATCGCGTCGGTGCTGACCGGACGTGGATTCCAGTAAGCGTTCTGCGAAGCGATATCGGCGCAGCGATCGAGCTGATCGGCCGGCATGCCGATTTCCTTCAAGGAAGTCGGCGCCCCGAGCGAGCGCGCCAGCCGCTGCATGCCGCCGGCCGCCTGGTCGGCTCCAAGGGCGCGCGCAATGCGCGCCATCGCGCCCGGTGCGGCGGCGGCGTTGTAGGCAAGCGCATACGGCAACACCACCGTATGCGTTTCGGCATGCGGCAGGTTGTAGCTGCCACCCAGCGTGTGGCACAGCTTGTGATGCAGCGCCATGCCGACGTTGCCGAGCACCGCCCCGCACAGCCAGGCGCCGTATAGCGCGCCGCTGCGCGCCTCGATGTCGGCCGGATTCGCGACCACGCCCGGCAACGCTTCCGCCAGCGCGCGTATCCCCTCCTCCGCGAGCAGCGACATGATCGGGTTCGCGTCCTGCGCATACAGCCCCTCGGCCGCGTGCGCGATCGCATTGATGCCGCTGGTCACCGACAATCCTGGCGGCAGCGTCAGCGTCAGTTCCGGGTCGTAGATCACGGTCTTCGGCAGCACCCGCACGTCGCGCCCGGTCTTCTTGAGGCCACCCTCGGTGATGCCGTAGATCGGCGTCATCTCGCTGCCGGCGTAGGTGGTCGGTATCGCAAGGATGGGCAGCGACGATTCGAGCGCGATCGCCTTGCCGAGGCCGGTGGTGGAGCCGCCGCCGATCGCGACCGCGCAATCCGCCTCCAGCTGCGCCGCTATCTCGCGCGCCGCGCGCGCGGTCTCTATCGGCACGTGCATCACCGCGCGGTCGAAGATGCCGGCACAACGCGGGCCGATGATCTGCGCGATGCGCTCGGCGCTCGCACGCTGTTCCGGCGTGCACAGGACGAGCGCCCGTTTCGCCTGCAGCCGGTCGATCTCGCGCACCAGGTGCCGCAGGCTGCCGGCACCGAACACCACGCGCGGAATCACGCCGTTGAACACGAACCCTGCAACCGCCGGCAGTGTGCTCATGACAGCTCCTTTCGCATTCCCGAAGTCATGTCGCGACCTCGCTCAGCGCCGATAATACGGCTGCAGGTCGGCATCGACGTTGATCCACACCGATTTCGCCTGCGTGTATTCGCGCATTACCTCGAAGCCCATTTCTCGGCCATAGCCCGACTTGCCGACCCCGCCGAACGGCGAGGCCGGATTGACGCGCTTGTAGCAGTTGATCCACACCATGCCGGACTTCATTTCCTGCGCCATCTTGTGCGCGCGCGTCAGGTCTTGGGTCCATAGGCCGCCGCCCAGTCCATACTCGGTACCGTTGGCAATCGCCAGCGCCTCCTGGTCGGACTCGAAGGTGGTCACCGACACGAACGGCCCGAACACTTCCTCCTGGCACACCCGGGCGCCGGGATCGGCACGCACCACGGTCGGCTCGACGTAGCAACCGGCGGCCAGCGCCGGATCGGCCGGCGCCTTGCCGCCCAGCAGCACCTTCCCGCCTTCGGCGCGCGCGACCTCCACATAGGACAGCACGCGGTCGCGATGCTGGCGCGAAGTCAGCGGACCGATCTCGGTGGACGGGTCGAGCGGATCGCCGATACGGATCGATGCGGCCAGTTGCACGAAGCGTTCGATGAATTCGTCGGCGATCGAGCGGTGCAGCACCAGCCGGGAACCGGCGATGCATGCCTGTCCCTGGTTGTGGAAGATCGCGAATGCGGACCCGTTGACCGCAGCCGCAACATTGGCGTCGCCGAACACGATGTTGGCGCCCTTGCCGCCCAGTTCCAGCTGCACTTTCTTCAGGTTGCCGGCCGACGCTTCGACGATGCGGCGGCCGGTGGCGGTCGACCCGGTAAACGCGATCTTCGCGACATCCGGATGCTCGGCCAGGTACTGCCCGGCAACCTGGCCGAGGCCCGGCACGATGTTGACCACACCGTCCGGAAATCCGACCTCCGCCATCAGTTCGGCGATGCGCAGCGTCGACAGCGGAGTCAGCTCGGCCGGCTTCATCACGATGCAGTTGCCGGCCGCCAGCGCCGGCGCCATCTTCCAGCTGGTGAACATCAGCGGAAAATTCCAGGGCACCACCTGGCCCACCACGCCCAGCGGTTCGCGCAGCAGGTAATTCAGGAAACCGGCCTCGACCGGGATCACGCTGCCTTCCAGCTTGTCGGCCATGCCGCCGAAATAGCGGAAGGTGACCGCGGTGCGCGGCACGTCCAGGTTGCGGGTATCGCGCAGCGGGTGGCCGGTGTCCAGCGTTTCCAGCCGGGCCAGCTCGTCGGCATTGGCTTCGATCGCGTCGGCCAGCTTCAGCAGCAGGCGACCGCGATCCATCGCGGCCATCCGCGACCACTTTGGAAAGGCGGCGGCCGCCGCCGCCACCGCCCGGTCGACATCGGCCCGGCCGGCCATCGAGACTTCGGCGATTACCGAATTGTCGTGCGGATTCAGCGTGGGCAGCGTGGCGCCGTCTTGCGCCAGACAGAATTTTCCGTTGATGAATAATTGGGTTTGCATTGTTTCTCCAAGGCGAGCACCAAGCGAAGGCGTGAGCTGCCCCACGAAGGAGCCTCCGCTCCTTCGCTCGTGGTCGCCGCTACTGATAGTCGAGGGGGGCTTAGAACGACACCGGGTTGACCGGCGCCCGCCCTTCGAGGATGTCGTACACCACTTGCGGGGAACCGTTTTCCCACACCAGCAGCATCGAGCGCTTCGGCGAATAGCCCTGGTGGCGGCAATCGGCCGGCATCGCCGCCATGTCACCCGCCTTCATCACCACCCGCGCGCGCGGCTCGGCGGTGATCTTGTCGCCGCAGTCCCAAGTGATTTCATCCGACATCTGGAAGAACCATTCGACCCGGTCGTTGCCGTGCACGATGGGCAGGATGTGCTCTTCGGTAGTCGGGCACATGTAGCTGTGCTTGACGACCGAGGTGAACGACGGATTCCAGATCACGTCCGAGCGCGACAGGTAGGCGAACAGGTTGAACGCGTGCACCTCGTCCTCGAAACCCGGTTCCGGATGCAGCTCCGGCGCATCCTGCGGCACGTCGGCAAATGCACGGTTGATCGGATAGCCCGCGTTGTCGGTGCGCATCTGCAGGTCGCCCTTGAGGCCGACGCAGCGTTCTGCAAGCTGCCGCACGCGCCGTACCGCCTTCAGGTTGCTGCCGTTCTTGCGGCCGTACGGCGTGCCGGTTTCCTGCGGCGCCGCATACGGATCGAAGCCCTCGTTGGTCCAGTCTTCCAGCATCTCGACGAAGGTCACTCGCACCTGCTCGGTGGGAAAATTCTGCAGCAGATCGACGTTGGCCTTCTTGTAGTTCGCGTTGTAGGTGCCGGCGAACACGTCCACCGTCTTGTAGTGGTTGGTGGTGCCGAACACGCTGTCGAAATTCACCCATCCGTAGAAGAAGCCCCAGCCGACGTCGCGCATCAGCGCGCGCAGGAAATTGCCGATGTCCATCGTGTGCGACGCCGGCTTGCCGCCTACCGTGGTCCACTTGATGTGCGCAAAGTATTCGTCGCGCTCGAAGCTGAAGTCACCCAGGTAAAACGTCTTGTAGCCGTGCACCGGGTGCGGCTCGGTGGCCACTGCCTTGAATTTGGTCTGTGTATCCATGTCATTTCTCCTTGCGATTCGTTTCGATCATGCTGCCTGGCAGATTTGCGCCCACTTTTCGACCGACAGGTCGCCCTTGCAGGTCTGCAGCACGATCACGCCCGGCTTCGCCGCGCGGAACTGGTAGGCAGTGTTGGCGGGAAGCAGCGCCTGGTGGCCGCGCCGCAACCGCATCCAGCCCATCTTCGGTCCCTTGGGTTCGCCCTGCACCAGCACCGCGCCGTTCTTTTCGGGATCGGACACCCGCTGCGAGGGATCCAGCTTCACCAGGTGCACGTCGACTTCCTTGTCCATGCACAACGCAAACTCGTCGTGCGCGCAGGTGTACCAAGGCGATTCGCCTTCGGCGCGCAGCGTTTCCAGCACATAGATCTGGTTGATGCCGAACACCACCTTTTCATAGGGCCGCGAATTGTTCGCGATCTCGAAGCAATTGGAAAACGCGTAGTTCTTCGCGTTGTCATTGATCACCTGGACGCCGCCCTTTTCATAGCTCTCGAGCGAGCCGAACTTGGTTGAGTATTCCATCTGAAGTCTCCGTTATCACCAATGAGAATGTTGGATATGTCGAAATTGAATTTAAAAAAAGTCTAGTCAAGCGCGGGATGAGCGAGAAGTACGCAAACCGCAACCGGATCGTTCGCAAATCCAGAACGATGTTTCCGGCGTGCTCCGCCCGACTGCTATCCCATGATCGTCACCAGCCACAACGCGATGGCGGGAAATGCAATCACCAGCGCCAGCGTGATCAGGTTCGATACCAGGAACGGGGTGGTGCCCCTGAACACGGTGGCAAGCGATACTTCGGGTAGCATCGACTTCACCATGAACGCGTTCATACCCACCGGAGGCGTAATCATGCCGATCTCGATCATCATCACCACGAACACGCCGAACCACACCATGTCCACGCCCATCGGCTGCACGATCGCGGCGAACACCGGCACCGTCAGCAGCATCATCGACAGCGATTCCATCACCGCGCCCAGCACCATATAGATCAGCACCAGCACGAGGATCACGCCTATCGTCGGGAAATGCAGCGACTGGATCCAGTCGACCAGCGAGCCGGTCAGACCGGACAGCGTGACGTAGTTCGCGAAGATCAGGCCGCCGAAGGCGATCGTGAAGATCATCGCGGTGGTCTTGCCGGCTTCCACCAGCGCCTCGACGAACACCTTGCGGTTCAGCTTGCGGCGCCACAGCGCAAACAGCATCGCCCCGGTGGCGCCGATGCCGGCAGCCTCGGTGGCGGTGAACACGCCGATGTAGAGCCCGCCCACCACCAGCAGGAACAAGGCCAGCACCGGCCACACCCGGGACAGCTTTTCGATCCGCTGCTTCCAGCCGGAGCGCTCGCCGGCAGGGCCCATCGCCGGATTGCGCTGTACCGTGAACCAGACCGACGCCATGAATGCCAGGCACAGCAGCAGACCGGGTCCGATGCCGGCGACGAACAGCTTGCCGATATCCTGCTGCGTCACGATGCCGTAGATCAGCAGCGGCACGCTGGGCGGAATCAGCGCGCCCAGCGTACCGCCCGAGCTGACGCAGCCGGTCGCCAGGCTGTCGCCGTAGCGATGGCGGCGCATCGGCGGCATCGCGACCTTGGTCATGGTGGCGGCGGTCGCGATCGAGCTGCCGGAGATCGCGGCAAAGCCGGCGCTCGACAGGATGGTGGCGTAAGCCAGGCCGCCGCGGCGATGGCCGAACAATGCATAGGCCGCGTCGTACAGTTCCTCGGCCAGGTCGGCCTTGTAGATGAACGTGCCCATCAATATGAACATCGGCAGCACCGACAAGCCGTCGTTGGCGGCCAGGTCAGAAATCGTCTGCGCGCTCATGATGAGCGCCGGCTCCCAGCCGCGCACCAGCGCGAAGAATCCGGCGCCGATGGTCATCATCGAAAAGCCCAGCGGCAGGCCGACGAAGGCCAGCCCGAGGATGGCGGCAAAGCCGATCAAAGCGAGTGTCATGATTACCTCCCGAAAAAAGTCCGGCTTGCCTGGCCCAGGTGGCGTGCCAGCAGTGCCAGCACTCCCAGGCAGCTCAGCACGCTCAGCCCGCTCATTGCATAGTTCAGGTATCCGAGCTGCCAGCCGAGCACCATCGTCGTCGAGCCCTCGGCCATCATCTCGATGCCGTTGAGCGCCAGTTGCCAGCCCATAGCGCCGCAGGCCAGCGCGCTGAGCGCCAGCACCAGCAGCCGCTGCACCCATTTCGCGGCGCCTCGCAGTCTGCCCTGCAGCAGTCCGACGCTGATGTGTTCCTCGCCGTAGGTGACGATCGGAAACGCCGAAAACACCAGCAGCGCCATCGCGAACTTCACCATTTCGGCGCTGCCCTTGATCGGTACCGCGAACACGTAGCGGCAGAACACGTCGACGAAGGTCAGCCCCATGATGAACAGCACCATCGCGGCGGTGATCATCTGCAGCGCCCATTCGACGCCCTCCACCAGGCGGTCGCCGGCCGGCAGCGCCGCCTGCCCGGACTGGGTGAATGCTTGCGACTTAATCATTGCCGGCCTCCTTCGCCTGCGCCCGGTAATAGGCGAGCGCTTCGGCGCCGTTCACATGCAGCTTGCCGGCTTCGGCGATCCACGCCTTGTCCATCGGCGCGGCCAGCTTCCTGAATTCATCCATCAGCTGCGGCGACGCCTCGCTGCTCTTGACGCCCGATTTCTCCAGCTCGGCGCGCGCCTCGCGGTTGAACTGATCGACCACACCCATGCGCTTCGCGAACGCTTCGCCAGAGAGCTTCATGATGATGTCGCGGTCGGCCGGCGCGATCGAATTCCATTTGCGCTTGTTGACGATCAGCGAAAAGCTCGGCGACGACAGGGCACCCGGCACCACGGTCTCGGAGGTCGCGTAGCGGCCCACCTTGAATCCGCTGACGTCCATCTCGGGAATTCCCGCGAACGCATCGACCGTGCCGCCGGCGATGATCTCGCTCATCTTCGCGGCCGGCGTCGCGATCACGCCCGCCTTGGCCGCTTCCATCATGCGCGCCGGCACACCTGGCAGCGCCCACATCCGGATTCCCTGCAGCGCCTCGGGCGAGTTGAGCGGGCCTTTCATCCCGTACAGCTGGCCGCCCGGAAACACAAACAGCGCGAGCAGTTTCACCTCCTTGTATTCGTCGGCGGGCTTGAAATACTTTTCATAGGTGCGCCACAACGCGATCGACATGCCGCGCGAAGTGGCGGAACCGAGCGGAAGATGGGCCAGTTGCGGCAGGTGCAGCTTGTTTTCGATGTTGCCGTTGAATAGGTAGGCGCCGTCGACGATGCTGCTCTTGACGGTGTCCCACAACTGGTTGGGGGCAGCCACGCTGTTCGGCGGAAATACGATGCGCACCCGCCCGTCGGTCGCCTTTTCGACGTCCGCGGCCCAGGGCTTGAGCACCTTGGTATTGAACACGTGCGGCGGCGGCAGGAACGCATTGATCAGCAGGGTCGTGGCCGCATGCGCCGATGCCGGCAGGAGCGCGGCCGCGGCGGCGACCGCGCCGAACAGGTGGATCAGTTTGCTGCGATTGAACATGATGATGTCTCCTTTTCTCTCTATGTCTCGTGAAGGGGCGGAACGGCTACCAGACTCCGATATGGATACCGACCTTCTGTTCCTTTTCGGTCCATTCCGCCATCGCCCGGTAGCTGACGGTCGGATGTATCTTCCGGTGCCGCAGCCAGTCGAACAGCAAGCCGGAAAGCTCTTCGCGAACCTGCGCGCGGGCCGGATCCGCGCCCAGGTCGTGGTATTCGTCCGGATCGTTTTCCAGGTCGAACAGCTGCGGCCGCAGGTCGTCGAAGAACACGCATTTCCAGCGCGCGGTACGCACCATGTAAGCGTGGCAGCGGTCGATCGGCTGCGCCAGCGGATGGCGCACGAAGTCGCGGAACGCGTAATTCATCTCGCTGAATACCGCCTGGCGCCATGGCACGGCATTGCCGTGCAGCAGCGGCTGCAGCGAGCGGCCTTCAAGGATATGGGGAGCGCCGTCAAGGCCGAACGCGTCGAGTATGGTCGGCACCAGGTCGATCGCCTCCACCAGCCGCGCTTCCGCATTGCCGCGCGTCCTATCGGCGGCGGCGCGGGGATCGTAGATGATCAGCGGCACCTTGGCGACCGTGTCGTGGAACAACTCCTTCTCTCCCAGGTAGTGATCGCCTAGGTAATCTCCGTGATCGCTGCAGAAGATGATCATCGTGTCCTGCATCCTGCCGGCCTGCTCCAGGAAGCCGAACAGACGGCCCAGCTGGTCGTCGATCTGCTTGACCATGCCCATGTAGACCGGCACCACGTGGCGCCGCACTTCCTCGTTCGAAAAGTTCCTGCTGCCAATGAAGCTCTGGAAGCCGCGCATCACCGGGTGGCCGGCGGCGATTTCGTCCGGATGCTGCTTGACCGGCAGCATGTCGGCGGCCGAATACATGTTGTGATAGGGCGCCGGCGCCACGTATGGCCAATGCGGCTTGATATAGGAAAGATGCAGGCACCACGGCCGTTCACCCTGCTCGCGGATGAAATCGAGCGCCCGGTTCGTCATGTATGCGGTTTCCGAATGCTCTTCGCGCACGCGGGCCGGCAGGTGCGCGTAACGCATCGCCCAGCCGGACAGCGGTTCGCCGTCGCCGCCCTCTCCGGAATTGGCAAAGTCGTGCCATGGATTGTCGGACCGGTAGCCCTGACTTCTCAGGTAGGCCGAGTAGCGGTTGCCGTCGTTCGGGAAGCCGGGCGGCAGGATGCCGTCATCGCGCTCGTACGGCTCGAACCCCAGTTCGGCGCTCAGGATACCCTGCGGACTTGCCGGATCGATGCCGAGCCGCGACATCGCCTCGGTGTCCGGCTCCATGTGCGTCTTGCCGACCACGGCGGTACGGATCCCGTGCGGCCGCAGGTAATCGCCGAGCCCCTTTTCCGAGATCGCGGGAGGAACGAAATTCCAGATTGCGCCGTGGCTGGTGACGTAGCGGCCAGTATAGTAGGACATGCGCGAGGGGCCGCAGACCGGCCCCTGCACATAGGCATTCAGGAAGCGCACGCCGCGCTGCGCGAGGCGGTCCAGGTACGGCGTCTCAAGCGTGGGGTGCCCGTAGCAGGACAGGTAATCCCAGCGCAGCTGGTCGGCCATGATGAACAGCACGTTGCGCACCGTTCCGCTTTTCTCCACTTCCATTTCATCTCCAGGTTTGGTCGTCGCCGGTTGAATCCGGTCTGGAGATAAGACTAAGCAAGGGCACCGGCCGCCTCAATCGATATTTGCAGCGGTTTCACCGAGTGAAACAAGCGGAATTGGAGTAAAGTCTGCGACGAGTGTTGGGAGAAAGCGATGTGGCAACCGAAAGTAAAGACGATCGCCGCGCTGCAAAAAGGACTGATCGTGCTCGATGCAGTGCAGACGCACGGTTCCGGCCTGAGCCTGCAGGAGCTGCATGACAGCACCGCGATCCCGAAGGCAACCTTGCTGCGGGTGCTGCTGACGCTGGAGCAGCACGGGCTGGTCTGGCGCCGCCACGTGGATGGCTGTTTCTGCGCTAGCCACACCTCGCTGCGCGCGGCCGCCGATATTGCGCCGACCGAGCAGTTGGCGGAGTGCGCGGCAGACGAGCTCGACAGCCTGCAGGCGAAAATCCAGTGGCCGTCCGACCTTGCGGTGCGACATGAGTTCGGCATGCGCCTGTGCGAAACCAACCGCACCACGTCCTACATCACCGTCCACAAGGACAAGCTCGGTTTCGAGATCAACATGCTGCGCTCGGCGGTAGGCCGTGCCTACCTGTCGTTCTGCTCGGACGACGAACGCGAGCAGATACTGGCCGGACTCAAGCACAGCGAACGGCCCGGCGACCTGCTGGCCCGCAGCCCGACCCGGCTCAGGACGATCATCGACGAAACGCGGCGGCGCGGCTACGCTACCCGCGATCCCGGCTTCGGCGGCCACTACGACAAGACCAAGTCGCAGCACAACGATCGGCTGTCTGCGCTTGCGGTACCGATACTGAGGGAGGGCGGCGTGCACGGTTGCCTCAACATCGTCTGGATCGAAGGGCTGTTCAGCGTGGAAGAGATGGCCGCCAAGCACCTGGCGACACTGAAGAAAACGGCGACCAGCATTGCGCGCAAGATGGCGTGAACGAACTTGCGCGAATGAACGGCTGCGCGCACGCTGCCGCTCTTACGTCCCCGCCCCGGCTATTCGATCATGCCGCGCGGAATGAGCCCCTCGCGGATCAGCGCCGTGTCCCATGGCGGTTCGGACGAGAAACGCGCAAGCAGGCTTTCGATGAACAGCTTCAGCTTGGCGCCGCCGCGATGGGTGTGCGGATAGACCACCGACAACCAGAACGACGACAGCTGCCAGTCCGGCAGCACCATCGCGAGCCTGCCGGCAAGGATGGGCGCCGATGCGACCAGTGTAGGGATACACACGATCCCCGCGTCGGCAGAAGCGTACTCTTCCAGCAGGTGCACGCTATTGCTGCGCAATGCCGGGTGCAAGTCGAGCGCCACCGTTTCATGCCGGCCGTGGAAAACCCAGCGGTCGCGCGTGGGGTAACCGGAATACAGGCCAAGCCGGTGTTCATACAGATCGCGCGGGCCGTTCGGCTTGCCGTGCCGTTCCAGGTAAGCAGGCGACGCGCAGAACACGCGCCGCACCGGAAACAGTCGGCGCCCGACCAGTTCCGCCGACGACGGATCGAAGATCTGCAATACGCAGTCGACTCCTGTCTTGATCGGGTCGATCACGGTATCGTTGACGATCAGATCGAGTTCGATGTTCGGATAGTTGTCCTGGAATTCCCGCAGGTAGCTCGCCAGATGCCCGAGCACCAGTCCCGGCAGCGCATGGATGCGCAGCCGCCCGGACAGCGACCCTTTCACTTCGCGCATCTGGTCGACCAGTTCGTCGGTACGGTTCAGCAGCTCGGTGCAGTCCGAGAGATACGCCTGCCCGACCTCCGACAATTGCATGTTCCGGGTATTACGGTGAAACAGCGGCGCCCCGATGTATTCTTCGAGCTGCTGGATGCGGGTCGTGATGACGGATTTGGACACGCGCATGCGGCGCGCCGCCTCGGCAAAGCTGCGCGTCTCCGCGGCGGTGACGAACGCTTCGATCGAAAGGTAACGGTCCATGTGTGGTCGCGGCGGCAGGATCGCGCAGATTCAACGGGATGTCCTGAATCGGACATGCGCCGTCAGGGCCAGCCAATTGTATTGTTTTTTGGCGAACGGCAGGCGGGGCCCTGGAGCGGTTGCCTTCGCGGCGGTAGCAAGTCTTACGCTCTCCCCGCTGCAATCCTTAATGCTCGCTGCACGCCGACCTACCGTGGATCAGTCAGACGCAAGGCCGCGCCGGCGAACGAAGTCTGGCGGGATATTCCGGGCGCCATTTGGAAACGGCACCGCAAATGGAAAAGCCCGTTAGTGAAGATATTCACCAACGGGCTTTGGTACAACTGGTGCGGCTGGCAGGAATCGAACCCACGACCCCTTGGTTCGTAGCCAAGTACTCTATCCAGCTGAGCTACAGCCGCGTAAAACGAAATTATAGCACCTGCTCAACAAATATTGGAAGCCCCCTTGAAGAGAATCTTCGATATCGAGGGCAATGCCGGGAAAACGGGGAGAAACTCCGTGAAGATATTAATCCCCCGCATGCCCGCCGTCCGCCGGCTCCGGTGCCGGCTTCCGAACGACAACTCCCGCAAAGGGCTGATGTCCCGGCAAACACTTATGATACAGTGATCCGCACTGCAACTTTCCTCACGACCACTTTCGGAACGCAGAAGGACGATCATGCATCTTCGGAAGCGACTTGCCTCTTGTTGGCGTACCCACCGGGTCGCGATATTGCCGGTTCTGGCAGCCCTTCCCTCTATTTGCGGCGCCGCCGCCGTGTCGGTCCAGGTTCAGGACAGTAACGGGCAGCCGCTGGCCGATGCTGCGGTATATGCGGAGCCGGTCGGCGAAGTGCCTGCGCCGAAGCAGCCGAAGGCAGTCGAGATCGAGCAGAAGAACCGCAGCTTCATCCCCCTGGTCACCGTCATCCAGACCGGCACCGACATCGCGTTTCCGAACCGCGATACGGTCCGCCATCAGGTCTATTCATTTTCGCCACCCAAGCCCTTCGAGCTCAAGCTGTACTCGGGAACCGGCAAGACCGTGCATTTCGACAAGCCGGGCACGGTGGTCATCGGCTGCAATATCCATGACCAGATGATCGGCTATATCCAGGTGGTGTCCACGCCGTATTTCGCGAAGACCGACGCCGCCGGCAATGCGCGGCTCGATGGGCTACCCGCAGGGCAATACCGGCTGAAGGCCTGGCATTACCGCCTTCCACCCACCACCACGATCCCCGAGCAGTCCCTGGCCGTAGGCGACAGCGACACCAGCGCCCGCTTCAAACTCGAACTGCTGCCGTCGCCCGCCCAACACTAGGACTGTTCCATGCGCCTGCGCAGCCTCGAAAGCCGCATCGTCATCCTGTTCCTGCTGCTGATCCTGGCGGTGCAGCTGGCCGGTTTTGCCGCGATCCGCATCGGCATCCGCCAGAATGCGCAGCATGCGATACGCGACGAGCTGTCCATCAACGAGCGCGTGTTCCGGCGGCTGCTCGAACAGTCGGCGCAAAAGCTGACCCAGGGCGCGCGCCTGCTGGCTTCCGACTACGGTTTCAAGACCGCGATCAGCAGCGACGACCGCGAAACGGTGGTGTCGGTGCTGGCCAACCACGGCAAGCGGATCGACGCCTCGCATGCGTTGCTGATCGGCCTCGACCGCCGCATCAAGGCATCCACCACCGAACCGGGTCCGCAACTGGAAAAGTCGATCATGAAACTGGTCGACGAGGCCGAGCGCAATGGCAGCGCAAACGGCGTCGGCTTTGTCGGCAACCTCCCCTATCAACTGGTGGTGGTGCCGGTCAAGGCCCCGATCACGATCGGCTGGGTCGCGATGGCATTCCCGATCGACCGGCGGCTGGCAGCCGACATGCAGGCGCTGTCTTCGCTGCAGGTGTCGATCCTGAGCCGCGACGGCGACAGCCACTGGCTGGTCGACGCTTCCACCTTGCCGAATCCCGCCGCCGCCGACCTGCTGCGCGCGCTGAGCAAGGCACCGGAAAGAGCCGGTTTCGTGTCGCCGTTGAAGGTCGCGGATGAAGATTACAGCGCGCAATTGATCCCGCTCGCACAGGATGGCCGCCACCGCGTGCTGGTGGTCTTGCAGCAATCGATCAGCGCGGCGATCGCCCCCTACGCCCGGCTGCAATGGATACTGCTAGTGCTGACCGCGATCGGGATAGCAGTCGCGGCCATCGGCAGCGTAATTACCGCGCGCCGCATTACCGGACCGCTGCGCGAACTCGGCGAAACCGCGCGACGCCTGGGGGCCGGCGATTACGATGGCCCGATCGACACTGCCCGCAAGGACGAGATCGGCGAGCTGTCGCGGGCGTTCGCCAAGATGCGCGATGGCATTTCGAAACGCGAGCTGGAAATCCGTCACCTGGCGTACTGGGATGCGTTGACCAATTTGCCGAACCGCGCCCAGTTCGCCGCGCTGCTGGACGAGGCGCTGGCCCAGGCACGCACCACGGGAGGCGCCTGCCACGTGCTGCTGATGGACCTGGACCGCTTCAAGAACGTCAACGACGTGATGGGCCACAGCTTCGGCGACGCGCTGCTGCAACAGGTGGCACAGCGGCTGCGCCTGCAGGTGAACGTTTCCGGCGCCCGGCTGGCCCGCCTCGGCGGCGACGAATTTGCGGTGCTGCTGCCGGCCAGCGACATCGAACAGGCGAGCGCGCTCGCGGCGCGCGTGCTGAAGGCGCTGGAAGAGCCGCTTGCGTTCGACGAACAGAAGGTGGATCTCGGCGCGGGGATCGGCATCGCCGGGTATCCGGCCCATGGACAGGATGCCGAATCGCTGCTCAGCCGTGCCGAAGTGGCGATGTACGCGGCCAAGCACGGTGGCGGATCGGCAGTGGTGTATCACCCGGATATCGATCGTGCCAGCCAGCGCAACCTGTCGCTGCTGAGCGAACTGCGGCGCGCAGTGGAAAACGACGAATTGCGCCTGTTCGTGCAGCCCAAGGTCGCGCTCGACGACGGCGAGGTCGCAGGCATGGAAGCGCTGGTGCGCTGGATGCACCCGGAAAAAGGCATGGTCGTTCCCGACCACTTCATCCCGTTTGCGGAACAGACCGGCTTCATCCGCGCCGTCACCGGCTGGGTACTGGAACGCGCGGCGGCACTGAGCGGCGAACTGGCAGCCGCCGGAAAGACGCTGCGGATCTCGGTCAACCTGTCCACGCGCGACCTGCTCGACCCCGATCTGCCGCACAAGTTCGGACAGCTGCTGGCACGGTATGGCGTCACGCCGGCATCGTTCTGCCTCGAAATCACCGAAAGCGCGATCATGGACGATCCGCAGCGCGCGCAGCAGACGCTGGAAGCGCTGCATGCGATGGGCGTGGCGCTGTCGATAGACGATTTCGGCACCGGCTATTCGTCGCTGGCCTACCTGAAGCGGTTGCCGGTGCAGGAGCTCAAGATCGACAAGTCCTTCGTGCTGAACATGGAGCATGATGCGGGCGACGCGAAAATCGTGCGCTCCACCGTCGACCTCGGTCACAATATGGGTCTGAAAGTGGTCGCCGAGGGCATCGAGAACGTCGCGGTCTGGGAGCTGCTGGCCGCGATGGGCTGCGACCAGGCCCAGGGCTATTTCGTCAGCAAGCCGATGCCGGCCGAGCAGTTCGGCGCCTGGCTCGACAGCTGGACGCCGCCGCAAGCCGTGCTGCGCAATCCGCCGGCGCATGCCGCATGAGCGCGCGGCGCCCGATCCGGTCGCCTGCGGCCGCCCCCCCGAACAATCCACCCAGAAGAAAGACCAAGTACATGATGCACGCCGAATGGCTGCCCATCCTGATGCAGGGCTCGTTCAGCGAAATTTACGTGATCGATTGCGCCAGCCTGCATTATCTCGATGCCAACCTCGCGGCACGCCGCAACCTGCAGTTCAATACCGCCGCGCTCGCGCGCATGACACCGCTCGACCTGGCGCCCGGCCTGTCGGCCCCGGTGCTGGCGCAAGCGCTCGATCCGTTGCGCGACGGCCATGCCCGGCGCACCCAGCTCGATACCGTGCACCGGCGCAAGGACGGCACCACCTATCCGATCGAGTTCCGGCTGTTCCATTGCGCCAGCGGTACGCCGCCGGTATTCATCGCCATCGGCAACGACATCAGCGCGCGCGAAGAATCGGCACGCGCGCTGCGCCAGTCGGAAGCCCGTTTCCGGGCCATCGTGGCGAACGCGCCGGGACTGGTCTACCAGTTCCTGCTGCGGCCCGACGGCAGCGTCTGGTTTCCGTACCTGAGCGAAGGCTGCCACGCGCTGCTGGGCCTGACCGCGGAACGGCTGCGCGGCAATTCCTCGCTGTTCCTCGACCTGATCCTGCCGGAAGACCGGCAATCCTATCTCGATGCGATGGCGGCTTCGGCGGCCGACATGACAACCTGGAACTGGGAAGGCCGTATCTGGGTGGAGAAATGGAAGGACATCAAGTGGATCAACCTGCGCTCCACCCCCCGCGCGCTGCCCGGGCAGGGCGTGCAGTGGGACGGCATCATGACCAACATCACCCAGAGCAAGCTGGAAGAAGCGGAAATCAAGCGCTCGCGCGAGCAGCTGGCGGAGTTGTCGGCGCACGTCGAAACGGTCAAGGAAAACGAGCGCACCCGGATCGCGCGCGAGATTCACGATGACATCGGCGGCAACCTGACCGCGATCAAGATGGCGCTGGCGCTGATGAAGCGCCGCCTGCCGCCGGACGACGCGGCACTGGCGGAGAAGGCGGCCTACGTCGACCACCTGGTCGACCGCACCATAGAAACCGTGCACCGCATTTCGGTCGACCTGCGCCCAGGCATCCTCGACTTCGGCCTGGTTGCCGCGATCGAATGGCAGGCGGGCGAGTTCGAAAAGCAGGCTGGCATACCCTGCGCGTTGTCAACCAACAACAGGGAAATCGACCTGGACGGCGACCATGCCACCGCCCTGTTCCGTATTTTCCAGGAGGCGCTGACCAATATCAGCAAGCATGCGCAAGCCAGCCGCGTGGCGGTGCGGCTGGTGCGCAGCAACCGCAGCGTGCGACTGGAAGTTGCGGACAACGGCAAAGGCATTGAAAATGCCGACCGCATGAAACCCAAATCCTTCGGCATTCGCGGCATGGCCGAGCGCGCCAGCGCACTCGGCGGCGACTTGACGGTGGGGCCGGCTCCCGGCGGCGGCACGCTGGTCGCGGTGCGGATCCCGATGGGCGATAGTTGATTTTCCGGAAAGCGCAATGGCAGAACAAGACACGATACGCGTACTGATCGCAGACGATCATGCGATCGTCCGCGAAGGCTTGAAACAGATATTGGCCGACACGCGCGACATCGTGGTGGCCGGCGACGCGGAAAACGGCAGCGAAGCAGTGAAACTGGTGCGCAAGGGCGAGTGCGACGTTTTGCTGCTCGATATTTCCATGCCCGACCGGAACGGCATCGACATCCTCAAGCAACTGCGCAAGGAGTGCCCGGCACTGGCGGTATTGATGCTTTCCATGCACCGGGAAGACCTGTATGCAATCCGCTCCCTCAAGGCCGGTGCCGCCGGTTACCTGAACAAGCAGAGTGCGCCGGCCGAGCTGGTCAACGCGATCCGCCAGGTCGCGGCCGGGCGCAAGTACGTCAGCCCCGCGCTGGCGCAGGAACTGGCCAACCAGGTAGGCGACGAGCGGCGCGACGCGGCGCCGCACGAAACCCTGTCGGACCGCGAATACCAGACCCTGGTCATGATCGCTTCCGGCAAGACGGTCAGCGACATTGCGGCCGAATTGTCGCTGTCGGTGAAGACCATCAGCATGTATCGCTCGCGGTTGTTGCAGAAAATGAAATTGCGACATAACGCCGAATTGACTCATTACGCAATCCGCAATCATCTGGTCGAATAAGCGTGGCCCATTGTCGGGCAATGCCAATTAGTCTTTCCTTTTTTTACACCAAGCCCTAAAGTAGCGACCATTCCGGCCGCTAGTCGGGTCCCGCAACGTCGGGAATCCCAGTGCATCGTGGCCGCGCGTCGTAAAACTGCGGTGACCGCCATGCCAGACAAGACCCAAACGCCGCCCCCCCAAAGTCCGGCAGATATCGCGCGCGAAGCGTTCCGCCGACTGGCGTTGCGCCGCATCGCGCCGACTCCCGATGCCTATCGCGATATCTACAACGACATTGCCGGCATCAAGGAAGACGACGGCGCGGAAAAGGTACTGGCCAACTTCGCTACCGCGCTCGGCAACGGTTCCGACGAGGACGCCGCTCTGGCCGCGAGCCTGCGGCAGGCAGTGGACGCGAAAGCCTGGCGGGATTGCGGCCGGCAGCTTCAGTTGCTGGTCGATGCACGCCTGAAGCCGGCTGAGACGACAGCGCCCGCAAGCGAGACCGTGCCCCCGGTACTGCAAGCCGCAGTCCCGAAGAGCGCGCCGCGCTCGATCCCGCTGGTCGATCCGCTCGCGCCCCCCGCCCCCGGCGCCTTCCAGGCAGCCGACAGCGACAACCCCCAGGTTCGCATGCTGCGCGACCTCCTGGCGCGTACCCTGCGGCTCGCGGTCGGCGCGCTGGTGCAAGGGGTGCCCGAACTGGCGGGCGAAACGGAACAGCTCGCCGCTTCGATCCGCGAAGCGGCAACCGAAGCGGCGCTCAACGACGCCAGCGCACGCCTGAAACAGCTCTGCTTCAAGATCGAACTCAAGAGCGCCGACATGGCCGAGGAACACGAACTGCTGCTGAGGCTGTTCAGGCTCCTGCTGGAAAACGTCGGCGAGCTGCTGGAAGACGACTCCTGGCTGTCCGGCCAGATCGACAGCGTGCAGACCCTGCTGGCTGGTCCGTTGAGCACCAGCGCATTGAACGACGCCGCGCGCAGCCTGAAGGAAGTGATCTACAAGCAGGGCATGCTCAAGCACAGCCTGTCCGAGGCCAAGGTGACGGTCAAGAACATGATGATCACCTTCATCGATCGCCTCGGAGCGGTGGCCACCAGCACCGCCGACTACCATCGGAAGATCGACAAGTATTCGCAACAGATCAGCCAGGCCAACGATATCGGGGAGCTGAACCGGGTGCTGGACGATGTGTTGCGCGATACCCGGGTCGCGGAGAGCGAGGCGCTGCGCTCGCGCGACGACATGATCGCGGCGCGGCGCGCGGTCCAGGAAGCCGAAGCCCGGATTCACGACCTGGAAAACAAGCTGGAACAGATGAGCGAACTGGTGCGGGAAGACCAGTTGACCGGGAGCCTGAACCGGCGCGGCCTGGACGACGTGTTCGAGCGCGAGGCGGCGCGCGCCGAACGGCGCGGCACTCCGCTGTGCGTCGCGCTGCTCGACCTGGACGACTTCAAGCGGCTCAACGACACGCACGGGCACAGCGCCGGCGATGAAGCCCTGATCCACCTGGTGCGCGTCATCAAGGAAACCC
>CBIHOK010000039.1:0-25002 GCA_966211575.1 uncultured Noviherbaspirillum sp. | reverse complement strand
GCTCAGCAGCGCGCCGCAGCCGCTGCGCAATAGCGCCACCACCACCGCTCCGGCGCCGTCCGGCCCGCTGACGCCGCTGCTGGTGCTGTACGGCTCGAACAGTGGCTCGGCCCAGGCATTCGCGCGCCAGATCGCTTCCGAAGCCGGCGCCCACGGATTCTCCGCCGACGCTGCCGCGATGGACGACCATGTCGGCGGCCTGCCGACCGAGGGCGCGGTAGTGATCGTCACCGCGTCATACGAAGGCCAGCCTACCGACAACGCGCGCCAGTTCGTCGCCTGGCTCGATACGCTGGCCTCGGGCGCGCTGGCCGGCGTGCGCTATGCGGTGTTCGGCTGCGGCAACCGCGACTGGGTCCGCACCTACCAGAAGATTCCGAAACAGGTCGATGCCCGGCTCGAACAGGCGGGCGCCACGCGCGTCGCCGAGCGCGGCGAGGCGGATGCGCGCGGCGATTTCTTCGGCGATTTCGAGCGCTGGTACGGCAAGTTCTGGGAGCAGCTCGGCGCCGCGTTCGGGCGCGCGGAAAGCGCGCGGGCGGCAGCCGCGCGGCTGCAGGTGGAAGTGCTGGCCGGCGCCCGCGTGGTGCGCCTGCAGCAGCCGGAACTGCAACCCGGCACGGTGATCGAGAACCGCGAACTGGTCGACATGTCGGCGCCGTCGGCGCGTTCGAAGCGCCATATCGAGATCGCGCTGCCGCCCGGCATGAGCTATCGCGCCGGCGATTATCTCGCGGTACTGCCGACCAACCCCGCGCCCAACGTCGCCCGCGCGCTGCGCCGTTTCGGCTTCGACCGCGACACCCAGGTGGTGATCCAGCCGAGCGCCGGCAACGACACGGCGCTGCCGGCCGGCTACCCGGTCAGCGTGCATGAGCTGCTGTCGAGCTACGTCGAGCTGGGACAGCCGGCGACGCGCCGCCAGATCGAAGCGCTGGCCGCCGCCACCGCCTGCCCGCCGGAAAAGCGCGAACTGGAAAGGCTGCTGCAGGACGCGGCCTATCAAGCGGAGATCCTCGACAAGCGCGCCAGCCTGCTCGACCTGCTGGAGCGCTACCCGGCCTGCGAACTGCCGTTTGCGCTGTTCCTCGATTTCCTGCCGCCGATGCGCGCGCGCCAGTATTCGATCTCGTCGTCGCCGCTATGGAAGGAAGACGCGTGCACGCTGACGGTGGCGGTGGTGCGGGACCATGCCCGCTCCGGCCAGGGCCGCTATCTCGGCGTCGCCTCGAACTACCTGGCCGACGCGGAGCCCGGCGCCCGGCTCGCGGTATCGGTGCGGCCGTCGAATGTAGCTTTCCATCCGCCGGAACCGCCGGAAACCCCGATCATCATGATCTGCGCCGGCACCGGGCTGGCCCCGTTCCGCGGCTTCCTGCAGGAGCGCGCGATCCAGGCCGCGCACGGCCGCACGCCGGGCCCGGCGCTGCTGTTCTTCGGCTGCGACCATCCCGACGTCGACTTCCTGTACAAGGATGAGCTGCAGGCCTGGGAAGCGGCCGGCGTGGTGCAGGTGCGGCCCGCGTTCTCCGGCCAGCCGCAGGAATGGGGCAAGTACGTGCAGCACCGGCTGTGGCACGACCGGGCGGACGTGGTGGCGCTGTTCCGCCAGGGTGCGAAAGTGTTCGCCTGCGGCGACGCGCGCGTACTGCTGCCTGCATTGCGCGAAACGGCGGCCCGCATCTACCGGGAAGCGATGCAATGCACGCCGGACGCCGCCGAGCAATGGGTGGCCGAACTGGAACAGACGCACAGCCGCTTCTACGCGGACGTGTTCTCCTGAGGCAGGTAAAACACCAGCCGCGCCAGTGCCGCATCGAAGTACAGCGATTGCCACGGCAGCGTGAGCGCCACGCCGCCGCTGGAATCGCGCAGCACGACATAGCGCAGTTGATGTGTATGCATGTCGACCATCAGGTGGTCGACGTCGCCGATCCAGGCCCCGTCCACCGTCATCACCGGGCAATCCTGCAACAATTGCGCAGTGCCGGAATCACGCGGATAAATACTGGAAAACCGGGTCCATCTGCCGGCCGCCCGGCCCAATCGCTTGCTGCCGCCTCTCTTATGCTGCATGCATCACCACTCCTCTCAAACCGGATCGCCGCCACGCCAGCGGGCATGGCGGCCGCCGACGGCGCCCAACGCGCCGCCCCCCATCGCAATCGCCAGTGACAGCGCGACTCCGAACAACACTCCCCAGGCAACGGCACCCCCGCTACGGGTATCCTTGCGCGCGGCCGCAGGCGGCGCGCTGATCGCAATCAATGCCTGGTCGACCAGCGTGGCGGCGCGCGCCGGGTCGATCCCGGCCTCCTGCACCAGATCATCGATCGCCGCGTCGCGCTTGCCCGCCTGCAGGTCTTGCTGCCACTGCCGCAAGGCCTTCTCATCCAGTGTCAAGCCCTGTGCGCGCAACAATCGGGCCAGCGACACCGCCACGTCGGGATGCGCGGTCGCGGCGACCTCCGGCCGGCCGGAATAATTCGGGAGCCGGCCGCTGTCCGGCAAGCCGCCGATTGCGGTGGCCAATGCCGAAAACAGGACGGTGGTCACCGCCCACGCCACCATGCCGTGCAACAAGCCGTCGCTCGTGCGGCGCCAGCCGGACAGGCGCGCCGCAAGGTAGCCCGCGACGAACGCGCCGACCAGCATCGCGATGCCGACCCAGAGCCAGGGTTCGACATCGCCGGCAGCGCGCCACCGTATGTCGATGAAGCCGAAACCGCTGGTGATGCCGAAGGCAGTCAGCAACAGTTCGGCCAGGATGCCGGCCGCCACCCCGATCAGCACGGAGCCCCAGCGTACCGCCGGCAACAACAGACGGCGCGGGGAATAACCGGGGCCGGCCGCCGGCTGGTCGCCGCCGTCCGGCCGCGCTTGCTCGCTCGCCATTCCTGTTCTCCCTGTCCTGCTTCCGTTTCAAACGCCGTGCGCGCCCTGCCCGTATGCGATGCATCAGGCCTGGTCCAGCCTTTCCTTCATGCGCCGCAGAAATTCGCGCCGCACCCGCCATTGCTGCGCCGGCGCCACCTTGATACGGCAGCGCAGCGTCATGCCCGACTCGTCCAGCTTGTCGACGCCGGCAATGTCGATATCGTCGAGAATCACGCCCGCGAGCGCCGGGTCGGCCCGCAACTCGCGGCCCACCTCGCGCATCGCCGCGAACAACGGCTCCAGCTCGCGGCTGCGCGCCAGCGACAGCTCCACCAGCGCATAACCGTATTCCCTGCTGCGGTTGGTGACGACGGTAATCATGCTGTTGGGTATGAAATGCACGCCGCCGTCGTCGTCCCGCAGCCGCAGGTGGCGCAGCGTCACCTGTTCGACGATGCCTGCCTTGCCGGCCGCTTCGATGTTGTCGCCTTCGCTGACCTGGTTTTCCAGCAGCAGGAACAGCCCGGTGAAAAAATCCTTGACCAGGGTTTGCGCGCCGAAGCCGATCGCGATGCCGGCCACGCCGGCTGTTGCCAGCAAGGGCGTGATGGTGATGCCGACCGCGCCCAGCACCAGCATGCCGGCGACGCTGACGATGACCACCGTGGCCGCATAGCGGGTGACGTTGATCAGCGTGTCGATGCGGCGCGGGTCGCGCTGGCCGTCGGCGTGCCGCACGATGCGGCCGCGGAACGCCGGCAGCGCGCGGCCCAGCAGGCGCAGCAGCAGCCAGGCCAGCAGCAGAACCAGCAGGATGCGCCACACCGGGCGCAACAGTTCGAACCACTGGCGCAGCTCGACCAGGCTGGTCTGCATGGACGCGGATTCCGCCCCTGCCTAGCGCGCCACCGCTCCCATCACGACGCCGTTTTCGATGCGCACGCGGTCGCCGATCTGCAGGTTCGGGCGCTCCGGCTGGATCAGGGTCTGTGCGACGCCGTTATCCATCAAGATGGAAACGCGGTACACGTCATTGGAACTGCCCTGCATGTTCTTCTGCACCTGGCCGCCCGCCAGCGCGCCGCCGGCCGCACCCGCTACCGTGGCTGCGGTCTGTCCGCGGCCGCCGCCGACCTGGTGGCCGAGCAGGCCGCCGACCACCGCGCCCGCAACCGTGCCGAGGCCGATGCCGGCATTCCGGCGCGGCACCGTCTCGATCGATTGCACCGTGCCATAACCGGTGACGTTGCTGGCGCCGCTGCTGGCGGTGCTGGCGGTCGGCTGCGTGCCGTAGGAAGAGTTTTGCATCGGTGATCCGCAAGCGGCCAGCGTCAGCACGAGCATGCCCAGCATGCCGGATTTCAGGGGGATAGTACGCATCACGATCTCCTTGTTCAGATAAGCAGCAATATGCGGCCTCGCCCGCAGCAACGGGCAGGGCCGGCTCGTAGACGCTTTCATGCAGGGAGCGTGCCATCTATGCGCCGCACTCTCTTCAGCCCGGGAACTGCTGGCCGGCAGCGCCGCCGCCGCAGGTGCATCGCGGGCGGGCGTACTTTTTACATCTGCCTGTACTTCTTACCTCACGTTCACTTCTCAGCGGAAATACCCGATCGCCGGCACTCGTGTTTCCCGCAATATCGGCGCAGGTGTTATTGCTATGTCATCACGCGGGTACGTCGTTTGCTTTGTCTGGAAAACATTCCGACCACAACAACCATCTCGATACCCATGAGAAAAATTGCCATCATCAGCGAACACGCATCGCCACTCGCGCTCATCGGCAGCGTCGACAGCGGCGGACAGAATGTCTATGTCGGACAACTCGCCCGGCATCTGGCGCGACAAGGCTACATGGTGGATGTCTTCACGCGGCGTGACGCGGAAACGCAGCAGCAAGTGGTCGACTGGCTGCCCAATATCCGCGTGATCCATGTCCCGGCCGGCCCCGCCTATTTCATTCCCAAGGAAGCGATGCTGCCCTACATGGAACAGTTCGGCCGCTTCGTGATCCGCTTCGCGCGCCGCCAGAAACTTCCCTACGACCTGATGCACGCGAACTTCTTCATGTCCGGCATGGTCGCCCAGCAAGTCAAGCGCACGCTCGGCATTCCGTTCGTGATGACCTTCCACGCGCTGGGGCGGGTGCGGCGCCTGAACCAGAAGGAAGCCGATGCGTTTCCCGACATCCGCTTCGCGATCGAGGAAGGGCTGATGCGGGATGCCGACCGCATCGTCGCCGAATGTCCGCAGGACAAGCAGGACATGGAGCAGCTCTACCACGCGCCCAGCGAGCGTATCGACATCGTGCCGTGCGGCTTCGATCCCGACGAATTCCGCCCGGTCACGCTGGATGTGCGGCAACAGCTGGGACTGGCGCGCGACGAATTCATCATCCTGCAACTGGGCCGGCTGGTGCAGCGCAAGGGAATCGACAACGTGATCCGCGCGACCGCGCTGCTCAACCGCGAGCAAGGGGTGGCCGCGCGCCTGCTGGTGGTGGGCGGCAACGAAGAGCGGCCCGACCCGGTCGGCACGCCGGAACTGGGCCGGCTGATGCGCCTGGCCGAACAGCTCGGCATCGAGCAGCAAGTCACCTTCACCGGCCAGCGCCGGCGCGAACAGGTGCGCTACTACTACAGCGCCGCCGACGTTTTCGTCACCACCCCCTGGTACGAGCCGTTCGGCATCACCCCGGTGGAAGCGATGGCCTGCGGCACGCCGGTGGTCGGCACCGCGGTGGGCGGCATCAAGACCACCGTGGTGGACGGCGAAACCGGCTTCCTGGTGCCGCCGCGCGACCCGGAAGCGCTGGCCGCGCGCCTTGCCTGGCTGCACGCCAACCCGCAGGCTGCGCAGCGCATGGGTTGGGCCGGCATGCGGCGCGCCTACCATCAATACACCTGGCGCCATGTCGCCAGCGCCATGGCCGACGTGTACGAGGCAGCGCTGGAGCCGGCCACATACCCGGTGCAGGCGCTGGCCGCCGCCGGCGACGCGCGCGCCGGCAACTGATTTCCGATGCAGTCATCCAGCAACATGAACCTGATGGAGAGTACATTGAGCAATCCCACCGTATCGAACTACAAGATCAATCCCGCCGAAGCGCATGACCTGGAAGGCAAGACCATCCTGGTCACCGGCGGCGCCAGCGGCCTTGGCGCGGCGCTGTGCCATGTGCTGTCGGCCTGCGGCGCCAATGTCGCGGTCGGCGACCTCAACCTGGACAAGGCGCAGACCGTCGCCGGCCTGCTCGACGCCTCGGCGTCGCGCGTGCATGCGATCGGCTTCAACGTTGGCGAACCGGAACAGGCCGAGCGCGCGGTCGAAGAAACCGTGTCGCGCTTCGGCGGCCTCGACATCCTGATCAACAACGCCGGCACCGACAAGACCTGCCCGGTGGAAGAACTGGAATTCTCCGACTGGGACCGCGTGATGAAGACCAACCTGTATGGTCCCTATCTCTTGACCCGGGCGGCGGCGGCCCGGATGAAAAAGGCCGGCGGCGGCCAGATCATCAACATCGCTTCCACCGCCGCCAAGCGCGCCTGGCCGAACGCCAGCGCCTATCACGCCAGCAAGTGGGGCCTGCTCGGCTTTTCGCACGCGATGCATGCGGAACTGCGGCCGCACCGGATCAAGGTCACCGCGGTGCTGGCCGGCGGCATGCGCACGCCCTTCCTGCTCGACCGCTTCCCCGACATCAACATCGAAACGCTGCAAGACCCGGTCAACGTCGCCCGCGCGGTCAAGTCGGTACTGATGCTGCCGGAGCAGACGGTGATACCGGAAATCATGGTGCTGCCGATGCAGGAAACGTCCTGGCCGTGAGCGGGGCCGCGCCGCCCGCTTCCGGCACCGCTGAACGGAGCAAGCACATCATGAATCGCGCAATCTTCCTCGACAAGGACGGCACGCTGGTGGAAAACGTGCCGTACAACGTGGACCCGTCGCTGATCGCGCTGAGCTGGCAGGCCGGCCCCGGCCTGCAGGTGTTCCGCCAGCTCGGCTACAAGCTGATCGTGGTGAGCAACCAGTCCGGGGTCGCGCGCGGGCTGTTCACCGAAAGCGCGCTCGCCGGCGTCAGCCGGCGCCTGGGCGAGCTGCTGGCGCAGTACGGTGTGACACTGGACGGCTTCTATTACTGTCCGCACAGCCCGGAAGGCGTGGTCGGGCGCTACGCGGTCTCCTGCACCTGCCGCAAGCCGATGCCGGGCATGCTGCTGCGCGCCGCGCGCGAACATGACATCGACCTGGCGCGCTCGTGGATGATCGGCGACATCCTGCACGATATCGAAGCCGGCCAGCGGGCCGGCTGCAAGACTGTCCTGATCGACAACGGCAACGAAACCGAATGGGACGTGTCGGCGCTGCGCCAGCCGCACCTGGTCGCGCCCGACCTGCTGGAAGCCGCGGCGGTGATTGCCGTCAGCGACGAGCTGCGCGCGCCGCGCGGGCCGGGAGCGGCAAGCCGATGAGCGACCAGCGCTGGCAACAGGCAAAGAACCTGCTCTGCATCCGGCTCGATTACCTGGGCGACGTGCTGATGAGCACGCCGGCTGTGCGCGCGCTGAAGCAGGCGCTGCCGGGGCGCCGCGTGACGCTGCTGACCTCGGCCGGCGGCGCTGCGGCCGCCCGCTTCATACCGGAAATCGACGACGTCATCAGCTATGCGGCGCCGTGGCTCAAGAGCAGCGATGCACACGACTCCCGGATCGACCTGGCGATGATCGAACGGCTGCGCGGCAACCGCTACGACGGCGCGGTGATCTTCACGGTCTACAGTCAGAACCCGCTGCCGGCGGCAATGATGTGTCATCTCGCCGGGATTCCGCTGCGCCTCGCGCATTGCCGGGAAAATCCTTACCAGCTGCTGACCGACTGGGTGCGCGAAACCGAACCGCAGGAACAGGTACGGCACGAGGTGCGGCGCCAGCTGGACCTGGTGGCCGCGATCGGTGCGCGCCCCGACGACGAGCGCCTGTCGTTCCGCGTGCGCAGCGCCGATACCGCCTGGGTCTGCAGCCTGCTGCAGCGGCTCGGCGTGGATCCGGACCGCCGCTGGCTGGTGCTGCATCCGGGAGCCAGCGCGCCTTCGCGGCGCTACCCGCCGGCGCAGTGGGCCGCCGCTGCGCGCATGCTGGCGCAACAGCTGCATTGTCCATTGCTGTTTACCGGCAGCGAAGACGAAACCGAACTGGTCGAGCAAATCTGCCGCGAGGTGCCGGGCGCCCGTTCGCTGGCCGGGCAACTCGACCTCGGCCGGCTGGCCGCGCTGATTGCGCTGGCGCCGCTGCTGATCTCGAACAACACCGGTCCCGCGCATCTGGCCGCCGCGCTCGGCACGCCAGTGGTGGACTTGTACGCGTTGACCAATCCGCAGCATGCGCCGTGGCAAGTGCCGAGCCGGGTGCTGTTCGAAGACGTCTCGTGCCGCTTCTGCTACAAGAGCGTCTGCCCGCAAGGGCATCAGCGCTGCCTGACCGGAGTGGCGCCGGAACGCGTCGCCGATGCCGCCATCGACCTGCTGCATGCCGGTATGCCCGATGCGCGCAACGCACTCCCTGCCGCCTTCCTGCCACCGTCATCCGCGGTCGTGAACGCGCTCGCGTCCTGACTGGAATTTTTTACCGCCGCTTGCAAAATCGTCTTTCCTTTCACCCACAGAAAACCGCTGTCACCCGGCGGCTGCGCGTGGCACGGAGCTTGCGGTAGCGTGAGGCACCATTCATCCGAGGAGAACAGCATGTCACGCAATTCGACATCCAAGAGTTCGTCGAAGGAAACGCCCGCTTCCACCTATCAGGGCCATCGCAAGGGAGAGCATCAAGATGCGCTGGATATTCTTGCCGACGATCACAAGAAAGTGATCAAGATGTTCGATAAATTCAAGAAGCTCAATGCGCACGGCGAAGCCGACGAGGAAGAGTTGCAGGCCCTGGTGGAAAATGCCTGCGCGGAACTCACCATCCACAACCAGGCGGAGGAAGAACTGTTCTATCCGATCCTGCGCGACGCGCTCGACGACGCCTCTCTGATCGACGAGGCCCAGGTCGAGCATGCCAGTGCGCGCCAATTGATCAGCGAGCTGGCCGCCATGCAGCCGAGCGACGAACTGTACGACGCGAAATTCACGGTGCTTGGCGAATACGTGAAGCATCATATCCGCGAAGAAGAAAGCGAGATTTTTCCGAAGGCAAAAAAGGCCCGTCTCGACCTGGAAGCGATGGGCGACGACATCCAGCAGCGCAAGCAGCAGTTGCGCGAGGAACTTGGCATGGCCTATCAGGATGAAGACGAGGAGGAACGGGACGAAGAGCAAGCCCCGTCCAGCGAACGCCGCTCCATCCACTGAGACCACATTTCCAAAGGAAATACTTCCCGTGATCCCGAACCAGCAACATGACCCCGCCGGCGAGCGCTCGACGCACGCGGTCGACATCGTGGCCTTTGTCGAAGCCAACGAACTGGCGCCGCACCACGTGGAAACCCCGTACCGGCTGATGCCGGCGCCGGGCGGCGAACAGCTTTATACGCTATTGCGCGACACCCTGGAGCAGACCGGCCGCATTGCGATCGCCTACGTGGTGATCCAGGCCCACCACCATCTCGCAGCCCTGGTTCCGAGCGGCCCCTTGCTGATGCTCAACACGCTGCGCTGGACCCGGGAAGCGCCGGAGGTCACGGATCGTCGCCGCGCCGCTGCTCCCGATTGCCGCCGCGACGCCGAAGACATCGAGCTGGCGCTGATGACGCAGGAAGCGCTGCGCTTGACGGAAGAAGCGGAAGCCAGGGACGCCGACACCTTCCGCGCCGACATCCTGACCCCGGAATTCCTCACTGAAGACGACGACGAAACCGACCTGGCGCTGTCGCATGCGCTGCGTCGCCATTCCGGCATGCACGGCTCCCAGCCCTATCGCCGCCAGCACGTGCAACGGCGCTACGGGCGCCCCCGGCCGCGCCTGCTCTCCTAGAGTGCTCTAGTTCACCCGGAAACACCGGGATGGCGCCGAGGCGGCGCCATTCCGTTGCCATCCCGCCACGCGCCGGAAAACCGCTTCCGGCTTATTCCCGACAGGACTTATTCCCAATAGGGACGCGCCTGGTAGAACGCGTGCACTTGCTCGGCCCAATCGGTATCGGCCATCGACGGCCAATGGTCCTTGTCAAAGCCGGGCGCCTTGTCAAGGCGCTGCTTGTCCACGTCAAGCACGAAGCATTCGCGGTCCGCATCCAGCGTCAACGCGTTCCACGGCACTGCGAACAGCTTGCTGCCCATGCCCATCACGCCGCCGAAAGTCATCACCGCATAAGCGACGCGCCCGCTCGGCACATCGAGCATGATGTCCGAGATTTCACCCAGCGTTTCGCCCTGGCGGTTGACCACGTCGTCTCCCTCCAGCGTGCTGGCCGCCATCACCTGCGGTCCCGGTCCGGAAAGATTCGGCTGGCCGCCGATGATGCCCGCACCGCCTTGGCTTCCTGTTCCTGGAGTAGTCTGCATACCCATGTCCGTTCCTTTCATTACCGTTCATTCGATCCGGCAGCGGGCGCCGCGCCCTGCTTGCCGCTCACTGGCCGGAGCCGCCACGATGACTGCCCCCGGCCCCTTGCCCGGGTCCGGAAGATTCCGGGCCGGGCGTCTCCGGCATGCTGTGGCTGCCGGAGATTCCTGAAGACAACCGGTTCACCTGCCCCGCTCCGCGCCCCACCATCCGCGCCCAGTAGCGGTCCACTTCCTTACTCCAGCCGCGATCGGCGAAGTCGGGCCAGTTGCCCCGATCGAAGCCAGGCGCCCGGCTGATGGTCTGCGGATCGACCTGCAATACGTAATAGCTGCCGTCATCGCTGGCCTGCAATGCCTGCCACGGCACCGGATAGTAGCGGCCGCCGATGCCGAGCACGTCGCCAAAGCCGATGACCGCATAGGCAATGTCGCCGCGCGCACTGCCGAGAATCAGATCCTTCACTTCGCCGATGCGTTTTTCATGGGCATCGTGCACGCCGCTGCCGACAATCCGGCTCACCCGGTACAGGCGCTGACTGGCCGACGGCGCGGCCGGGGGAGCATTGCGTACGCCGTAATCGTCGTCGCTCGCCGCGGCACCGGCCCATGCCAGCACAAGCGACAGTCCCACTGCCGCCTTGCGGTTCGCGTACCTCCGACTCGCTGCCATATCCACGCGCTCCCACGGCTTGTCCGGATTGGATTGGATTGCAACGCGGAGAAAAAGTGCGCCCTCATCCCGAACCTGGGAGCGGGGTGCGGACAGCACCGCAGCTCTTCACTTTCGAAAAGATAATTCCTGCCCGCCGCTGTAAAAACTGCAACGGCTTCAGCCGGCATGACCGGTCCGCCGCGGCGTTCCGCCCGGGAGACGGGCCCGGTATGTTTCGTGCTTCCCCCTCTCCGGCTTGCCGCATTCCGCCAATCAACCAAACGGGAAGCCGCGGCCTCCCGGCCAGGCGATCGGAATGGAATGCGGGCCGCCTCGGACAGCCTGGCACAGCCCGGACGTCCGATCCGATTTCCCCATCAATATGAAGAGAGACTGAACATGACCAAGATCCGCAAAGCGGTATTTCCCGTCGCCGGTTTGGGCACGCGTTTTCTGCCCGTCACCAAGGCATCGCCGAAAGAAATGCTGCCCATCGTCGACAAGCCTCTTATTCAATATGCGGTCGAAGAAGCGGCCGCCGCCGGCATTACCGAAATGATCTTCGTCACCGGGCGCGGCAAGCGCAGCATCGAAGATCACTTCGACAAGGCCTACGAACTGGAATCCGAGCTGGCTTCGCACGGCAAGGTCAAGCTGCTGCAGGAAATCCAGAGCCTGCTTCCGGACAATCTCCATTATTCGTATGTGCGCCAGAGCGAAGCGCTGGGCCTCGGGCACGCGGTGCTGTGCGCCCGCTCGCTGGTCGGCGACGAGCCGTTTGCCGTAGTGCTGGCCGACGACCTGATCGATGCCGAGGTACCGGTGCTGCAACAGATGATCGACCTGTACGACCAGCACCACAGCTCGGTGGTGGGCGTGCAGAACGTGCCGCTGGAACAGACCAGCCAGTACGGCATCGTGCGGCCGCAATCGCTCGGCGTGCGCATCCACCGCATTGCCGACATGGTGGAAAAACCGCAGCCGGAAAACGCACCGTCGACGCTGGGCGTGGTCGGCCGCTATGTATTCACGCCGGAAATCTTCGACTACCTGGAAAGCGTGCAGCCCGGCACCGGCGGCGAGATCCAGCTGACCGATGCGATCGCAGCGATGCTGGAGAGCAACCCGGTGCTGGCCTACGAATTCAAGGGGCATCGCTACGACTGCGGCTCCAAGCTCGGCTACATGGAAGCCTCGGTCGCTTATGCGCTCAAGCATCCCGCAATCTCCGAGCATTTCGGCGCTTTCATCGGCCAATGCCAGCTGGAGCGGGAACTCGGCAGCAAGAGCGCGTGACTCTCTGTCTTCCCGGGATAACCGGATTGATTGCGCGGCGTCAAGAATGGAGAAGGATGGTGCCGCGCACCCATTCCCAAGGCGGCGTATTGCGGCGTAGGATGTTTCAGATCAGCAGTGGCCGTACCGGCACTCTCCACCTGGACAAAGGCGTCTGGCTGCGGCGCCGGCGCCCCATTCCGACGGGAAGATTGCAACGATGCGATATTGCGGCGACCAGCTCGGCCAACACGATGAATTTCTGCTTTACGCCATGCCTCACCACTCGCACAAGAAGATGCCTGCACGCAGCGACGAGGGGCGGTACCAGCTGATGGAATTGTGCCCCGACGGCATCTTCCTGCTGCACCGGGGCCGCATCGTTTCGGCCAATCACGCGGCGCTGCACCTGGCCGGCTGCAAACGGCCGGAGCAGGTGGTCGGCCGCCCGCTGTCGGACTTCCTGCGAATGGCGCCGGAGCAGGCATCCACCGACCCACCGGAAATCGATATCGAGACCAGCCCCGTTTCCTGTGAATGCGAACTGCAGCTGGCCGACGGCCGCATCATCGATGCGGCTCTCACCGTCTCGTCCTGGCCAGATGTCGACGCATCCGATACGCGCATGATGATGGTGCGCGACCTCACCGCGCTGCGGCGCGCGGAAGAAGCGCTGAACCGGCGCGAACGCGAATTCCGCATGCTGGTCGAGCATTCGCCCGACATCATTTCCCGCATAGACCGCAACATGCGGCACCTGTATATCAACCCCGCGGTCGCAACGTTGTCCGATATTCCTCCGTCCGACTGGTTGGGCAAGACCAAGGCCGAACTGGGCTTGCCGGACAGCGTAGTGCGCGCCTGGGATGCGGCGGCGCAGGCCGCGTTCGACAGCGGCCTCGAACAGAAACTCACTTTCGATCATATGGTCGACGGCAAGATGCGCTATTTTTCCGGGCGCGTGATTCCCGAGATCGGCATCGACGGCACGGTGGAATCGGTGCTCGGCATCGCTTATGAAGTCACCACCCACGCACGCATGGAAAAGGAGCGCGACGAATTGCTGACACGCGAGCGCACCGCCCGTATCCAGGCCGAAACCTCGGCCCGCGCGCGCGACGAATTCCTCGCGATCGTGTCGCACGAACTGCGCGCGCCACTGAACGGCATCCAGAGCTGGGCCCACGTTCTGGAAAGCTATGTAAAGGACGTGGCTTCCGCGCCGCTGGCGCAGCGCGCGCTACAGGGCATCAAGACCGGCGTCGGCCAGCAGGTCAGGCTGATCGAGGATTTGCTCGACGTTACACGCATGATGAGCGGCAAGCTGCGCCTGGTGAAACAGCCGCTGCCGCTGCGCCCGGTGCTGGAGGCGGCGATCGAAAGCGTGAGCGGGCTGGCGACGGCCAAGCATATTCGGCTGCATGTCGATTACCGGATCAGCAGCGAGCAGATCGACGGCGATTCCGACCGCATACAGCAGGTATTCTGGAACCTGTTGACCAATGCCATCAAGTTCACCGCCGATGGCGGCAACGTCTGGCTGGAAGCGCATCGCAGCGACAACGAAGTGGTGATCGTAACCCGCGACGACGGCATCGGCATCGCCCCCGATCTGCTGCCGCGCCTGTTCAACCGCTTCAGCCAGGGAGACACGTCCACCACGCGCAGCCACAGCGGGCTGGGACTGGGGCTGTTCCTGGCGCGCTACCTGCTCGAACTGCACGGGGGCAAAGTCGAAGCGCGCAGCCCCGGTGAAGGAAAAGGCACGGCCTTCACGGTGCACCTGCCGCTGCGCGTCCGCTCCAGCAAGTCGCACGCGAACGGCAGCCTGATCGCGGTGGACGAAGAAGACTTGCCGCTACCGTCGCTGGGCGGGCTGCGCATCCTGCTGGTGGACGACCAGGAAGAAGCCCGCGAATCGATTACCGCGGTATTGTCGAATGCCGGCGCCCAGGTATTTGCGGCCGGCAGCGCCGGCCAGGCGCTCACCTGGCTGCCGACACTGAACAGCGACCAGTATCCGCACGTACTGATCTGCGACATCGCGATGCCGGGCGAGGACGGCTACTCGGTGCTGCGCAAGCTGCGCGCCTGGATGGCCGCGGATGGCGCCGCGCCGCTGCGGCACATGCCGGCGCTGGCGCTGACCGCGTTCGCGCAGCGTGAAGACCGGATCCGCGCGCTGACCGCCGGTTTCCAGATGCACGTCACCAAGCCGGTTGCCCCGGAGGAGCTGATCGTGGTGGTAAACACGATGGCCGTGCGGCGCTGAGGCAGGCTGCGCCGGCAGAATGAAGAATAGGCGCGCCGCAGCGCGCCTGCTGCCGCTACGCTTCAGTGATACGCGCCGTTCCCCGTCTGCATCGAAGCCTCGTCCTTTTTCTGTACCCCCTCGTACGGACCGTATTCCTCGAGCCGGTTGTACAGGGTCTTCAGGCTGATGCCGAGGATATCGGCAGCCCGCTTCTTGACGCCGCCGCACAATTCCAGCGTGGCATAGATCAGCTTGCGATCGACGTCGGCCAGCGAAGTCCCCACCGGGATCGCGAGCGTCAGGCCGACCGGCGACTGCGTGGTCAGCACCGGCGCCAGCGCGGCCGCGTCGATCGTATGATCGGACAGGATGAACGCGCGCTGCATGTAGTTGCGCAGCTCGCGCACATTGCCCGGCCAATGATAATTGCCGAGGCAGGCCAGCCCGTCCGGCGACAACACCTTGCTGGTGCCGTGCGCGGCATTCATCTCGTCGAGGAAATGCTGGGCCAGCAATTCCACGTCGGCGCCGCGTTCGCGCAGCGGCGGAATGCGCAGCGGGAACACGTTCAGGCGATGATAAAGGTCGAGCCGCAGCTTGCCTTCGGCCACCGCGGCTTCCGGGTCGCGATTGCTGGCCGCGATCACGCGCACATCGGTTTCGATTTCCTGGTTGCTGCCGATGCGCATGAAATTGCCGGTCTCCAGCACCCGCAACAGCTTGACCTGCAACTCGATCGGCATCTCGGTGATTTCATCGAGGAACAGGGTACCGCCGCTGGCGCGCTCGAAATATCCTTTGTGCTGGCGATCGGCGCCGGTGAAGCTGCCCTTTTCATGGCCGAAGATTTCGCTCTCGATCAGTTGCGGCGAGATCGCGCCACAGTTGACCGGCAGGAAAGGCTGCTTCTGGCGCAGGCTCAGTTCATGGATGGTCTGGGCCACGATTTCCTTGCCGGTGCCGCTCTCGCCCAGCAGCAGCACGGTGGCCTCGGTGGGTGCAACCCGCCCGATATGGTTGTACAGCTTCTGCATCGACGGCGCCACGCCCAGCATCTGGCCGAAGTGCCCGAGCCGGCGCAATTCGCTGCGCAATGCGCCGATCTCCTGCTTCAGGTCGACCGTGCGCGGCACGCGCGACAGCAGCGACTTCAAGCGGCGGAAGTTGATCGGCTTGGTCAGGTAATCCGCGGCTCCCAGCCGCAACGCTTCGACCGCGGTTTCCACGCTCGCATGGCCGGTGATCAGCACGATCTCGGTGGTGGCGCGCGCTTCGATGTCGTTGAACAGATCCATGCCGCTGCCGTCGGGCAGCTTCAGGTCGATCAATACCACGTCGGGGCGTTGCTGGGCGATGCGAGCCTGGGCATCGCGAATGCTGCCGGCGACCGCGGAAGAAAATCCTTCCGCCACCACAATTTCCGCCAGCGCTTCGCGCGTGTTGGCATCGTCGTCGACGATCAGTACATGTGGCATATTTCAGTGTCTCTGTGTGCGTGGCACGCCCGCCGCGCAGGCTGAACGCCGCAGGGCATCGGTTCGCGCCACGGATTTGAAAAGTCTCCCCAAGCATACCCGCGCGCCCGCCGTCATCCAAGGCCGCAAGCGCCCACCCTTTGAGGCAAAGCAGTGAAGCGCGCAAAAGCGGGAATGTTCCGGCGCACGAACTGTTGCGGAGCTATTTCCTCAAGGTGATTTTGTTGTCTACCGATTTCACTCCTTTAACGCCACGCGCTATCCGCTCCGCCTGCGCTATCTGTTCGCGCTCGGACATCGCGCCGCTCAGGACAACCCGGCCGCCCCGCGTCGCAACGCTGACATCACTGCCCGCCGCCCCGGCATGGGCGAGCAGCGCGGCCTTGACGCGAGTGGTGATCACGCTGTCGGCAATCGATTCTCCCAAGCTATCGCCAGCTTCGGCCCCTTCGCCGGTTGCCGCCGGCGCGGCGCCGTCAACATGACTCCCGCGCGCCGGGTCGGCCCCGGCGCGCGGGCAAAATGCGATACTGGACAACAGCAATACGGCAGCGAGGAAATGCGCGCCGCCAGGTCTCGGCGGCTCAGGGCTTTCCACTCCGCCGCATCGTCTCACCGCGAGGTGGAACCGCCGCTCGAACTGCCGGAAGAGCCCGGGCTGCCCGGTGCGGCCGAGCTTCCCGATGATCCCATGCCGCCTCCGCTGGAAGAGTTTGACGACGTTCCACTCGCGCCGGAAGTGTCGTTCGCACCGCGCCGTTCGCAACCGGCGACAGTCAGTCCCAACGCAGCGATCAATAGCAGTACTTTTGAAGTGGTGCGCAGTGATTTCATATTTTTTCCTTTCCATAAAAGTGGACTCGGTCCACGTAGCTTGACTATGGCATTCTCGATAAGTTCTTGGTTGTTTCACAAAGCGCGCCCCTTGTTACATCTGCATGCAGCGTTTCGCCGTAGAAATCGCCTTGTCGAAACCCGCTGGTTTGACTGGCCGCCCGGCATCTTCGCAACAAGGCCGAAGCAAGCGTGAAGAGAATCTTGCGCCCGCTTGCGTGTCTAATATTTGTCTATGTGCAGGTTCGACATGCCCGCCTCCGCCCGACATGGACGGCAATCGTCGGAGCGAATCTCCTGTTTGCGCATCGGAACTGAATTAGCGCAAGCATGTCTTCTGTCACGGGTGCCAGAATCATGGCTGCGTCTTTCTTCCCCACCCTGCCGATTGCCAACGATCGAAGGATCGGACCTGCTATCCAATGACCCTCGACAAATCCCTCAAGCGCTTCGGCATCATGTGCGGCACCTCGCCCCTGATGGAACGGCTCTATCAGCAGGTGGAACGCGTTGCCGCGACCGATGCGACCGTATTGCTGGTAGGCGAAAGCGGCACCGGCAAGGAATTGATCGCCAATGCGATTCACCATGCGAGCGCACGCAGCGAGCAGAGTTTCGTCGCGGTCAACTGCGGCGCCATCCCCGCCCATCTGATCGAAGCGGCGCTGTTCGGCCACGAGAAAGGCAGCTTCACCGGCGCCGTCAAGCAGCACATCGGCTACTTCGAGCATGCTTCCGGCGGCACCCTGTTCCTCGACGAAATCACCGAGATGCCGGTGGACATGCAGGTCAAGCTGTTGCGGGTGCTGGAGTCGGGCCACTTCCTGCGGGTAGGAGGCGACGAGGAAGTGCGGGTCGACGTGCGCCTGATCGCGGCCACCAATCGCGATCTCGATGCGGCGGTGAAGGAAGGCAATCTGCGCGCCGATCTGATGTACCGGCTTGCGGTATTTCCGATACGCATTCCGCCACTGCGCGAACGAGGCGCGGATATCGAGTTGCTGGCCCAGCACTTCCTGCGTCTCAACAATGAAAAGGCGAATACCCGCAAGACCTTCTCGCGCGCTTCGCTCGACGTGATCCGTTCCTATTCCTGGCCCGGCAATGTACGCGAGCTGAAGAACGTGGTGCAACGCGCCTTCATCCTGGCCACCGACACCTTGAACATCGAAGACTGCATTTCCGATCTCGCGTCGAAGAAACCCACCATGCACGAAGGCTATCTGAATTTCTTCGTCGGCACCCCGCTGGCCGACGCGCAACGGGAAATCATCCTTGCCACGCTCAAGCATTACAGCGGCAACAAGCGCCTCACCGCCGAAACCCTCGGCATCAGCCTGAAGACGCTGTACAACCGGCTCAAGGAATACTGAACAGGTGCTCAGGTATTGATCACTTCGCCGCCATTCGGGTGCAGCACCTGGCCGGTCATGTAAGTGGAATCATCCGACGCGAGGAATACATACGACGGCGCGATTTCATCCGGCTGGCCCGGGCGGCCGAGCGGAACTTTCTGGCCGAACGTCGTCACGCCCTGTTCACTGAAAGTCGCGGGGATCAGCGGCGTCCAGACCGGTCCGGGCGCCACCGCATTCACCAGTATCCTGCGCTCGGCGAGCTGCTGCGACAAGGAGCGCGTGAACGCGACGATCGCGCCTTTGGTCGCCGAATAGTCGAGCAGATGGGCGCTACCGCGATAGGCGGTAACCGAAGCGGTATTGATGATACGCGCGCCCTCCTTCAAATGCGGCAACGCCGCCTTGACGGTGAAGAACATCGAAAACAGGTTGGTGCGGAAAGTCTTGACCAGCTGTTCCTCGCTGATGTCTTCGATGCTGCCGGTCGGGTACTGCTGCGCGGCATTGTTCACCAGCACATCGATGCGCCCGAACGAAGACATCGCGGTATCGACGATCTGGCGACAAAAGGCTTCGGTGCCGACGTCGCCGGCCAGCAATACGCATTCGCGTCCTTCGGCTTCTATGTAGCGCTGGGTTTCGCGTGCATCCTCGTGCTCGTCGAGGTAGGCGATCAGCAGGTTCGCTCCCTCCTTGGCAAACGCGATCGAGGTCGCGCGGCCGATGCCGCTGTCGCCGCCGGTGACGATGGCCACCTTGCCCTTGAGCTTGCCGCTGCCGTGGTAGTTGCGACCCTCGGCTTGCGGCTTGGGTGTCATTTCCGTTTCGGAGCCCGGTTGCCGGGCCTGATGCTGGGGTGGGATATCGGGTTTGTCCGGATTCGACATGACGTGCTCCTTGGTAGCGCCGCCCTTGCAGGTCCATGAAGGGAGCGGCAACACAAATGCCGCGACACGTGCAGCATTCATGCCAAGGACCGGTGCCCGGACAACAGATGCCGGGAGTCGATAGAAATTACAACAGATGGGAAACGGCGTTCTATGCCGCCATTGCCTGCGTGCGCGCAAACGCTTCCAGCAGCAGCGCCGGATCACCGGTCGCCAGCCGGCGCGAATCGGACAAGGTCTGGCGGAACGCGCGCGCTCCCGGCATCCCGGCCATCAGGCCCAGCATGTGCCGGGTAATGCTGTTGAGCCGCAGTCCACTGCCTCCCGGCAGGCGGCCGAAACGCGCAAGCTGCTGTTCGACATACGGGAGCATTGCCTCCAGGACTTCACGGCGCGACTTGGGGTCCGCCGTATCGCCGTAATAGCGCGCATCGAACGCCGCCATCAGGTAGGGGTTGTGATAGGCTTCGCGCCCCAGCATTACGCCGTCGACCTGTTCCAGGTGGCTATCGATTTCCTGCAGCGTGCGGATGCCGCCGTTGATGATGATTTCCAGTTGCGGAAAGTCGCACTTGAGCCGGTACGCATATTCCGGTTTGAGCGGGGGAATCTCGCGATTCTCTTTCGGGCTCAAGCCCTTCAGGATCGCATTGCGTGCATGGACGATGAAGGTGCGGCAGCCGGCCTCCGCAATGGTGCCGACGAAGTCGCGCACGAAGCCGTAGCCCTCCACCTCGTCGATGCCGACCCGGTGCTTGACCGTGACGTCGATCGCCACCGCATCGCGCATCGCTTTCACGCAATCGGCGACCAGTTGCGGCTCCGCCATCAGGCAGGCGCCGAACGCGCCCTTCTGCACCCGTTCCGACGGACAGCCGCAGTTCAGGTTGATCTCGTCGTAGCCCCATTGCTCGCCCAGCTTCGCGCTCTTCGCCAGGTCGGCCGGCTCGCTGCCACCCAGTTGCAGCGCCACCGGATGTTCCTCGCCATTGAAATCGAGATGGCGCGCCACGTCGCCGTACAGCAAGGCGCCGGTGGTCACCATCTCGGTATACAGCCAGGTATGGCGCGTGATCTGGCGATGGAACATGCGGCAATGCCGGTCGGTCCAATCCATCATCGGCGCGACCGACAGGCGGCGCGCCGGCAGCGTTGCAGAATTTGTAGATGAGATCATAATCAGCGATATTCTATCGTTTCACGTGCACCAGCCGGTCGGCGCCTGATCCGCCGCCGCGCTCCAACCGGGAACAACCGATGCCGAACACGCTCGACACCTCGCACTTCTGGATGCCCTTCACGGTCAACCGCCAGTTCAAGTCCAAGCCGCGCCTGCTGGCCTCCGCTTCCGGCATGCATTACTTCACCGACGACGGCCGCAAGATTCTCGACGGCACCGCGGGGCTGTGGTGCGTAAACGCCGGCCATTGCCATCCGAAGATCACTGCCGCGATCCAGCAGCAGGCGGCCACGATGGATTTCGCGCCGACCTTCCAGATGGGCCATCCGAAAGTGTTCGAGGCGGCGAGCGCATTGGCGGCGATCGCGCCCGAAGGGCTGAACCGCGTGTTCTTCTGCAACGACGGCTCCGAATCGGTGGATACCGCGCTGAAGATCGCGCTCGCGTATCACCGCATCCGCGGCGACGGCTTGCGGACCCGGCTGATCGGTCGCGAACGCGGCTACCACGGCGTCGGCTTCGGCGGCATTGCGGTCGGCGGAATTGCCGGCAACCGCAAGCATTTCGGCCCGGCCTTGCCTGGTGTCGACCACATGCGCCATCCGCTCGACATCGCGAAGAACGCGTTTTCGCGCGGCCTGCCGGAGCACGGCGCGGAACTGGCCGACGAACTGGAACAGCGCTTGCTGGCACTGCACGATCCGGCCACCATCGCCGCCGTCATCGTCGAACCGATCCAGGGTTCGACCGGCGTCATCCTGCCGCCCAAAGGCTACCTGCAAAAGCTGCGCGCGATCTGCGACAAGTACGGCATCCTGCTGATCTTCGACGAAGTGATCACCGGCTTCGGCCGCCTCGGCACCGCCTTCGCCGCCGACTTCTTCGGCGTCGTGCCCGACATGTTCACCTGCGCCAAGGGCCTGACCAATGCCGCGGTGCCGATGGGCGCGGTGGTGGTGCGCCAGCAGATCCACGATGCATTCATGCAGGCCGCACCGGAGAATGCGATCGAGTTCGCGCACGGCTACACCTACAGCGGCCATCCACTGGCAGCCGCGGCGCTGCTGGCGACGCTCGACGTCTACCGCGAGGAAAACCTGTTCGATCGCGCCGCCGCAATGGCGCCCTACTTCGAGGAAGCCGCGCACGGACTGAAAGGCTTGCCCTACGTGAAAGACGTGCGCAACCTCGGCCTGGTATGCGGAATCGAACTCGAAAGCGTGCCCGGCAAGCCGACCGCGCGTGCGTTCGACGTATTCCTCAAATGCTTCCACGACAAGGGCGTGCTGATCCGCACTACCGGCGACATCATCGCGCTGTCGCCGCCGCTGATCATCGATCGCTTGCAGGTCGATCAGCTGTTCGGCGCAATCGCCGACGTGCTGAAAACCCAGAAGGCGGTGCCGCAGATCGAGCCGGCTGTGGCTTAGTTTTCTTCGCCACGGCGAACACGGCGCAAAGCCGCTTCCATCAAGGATGTTCGCCGTGGTTCAATCAACCGGTAATCAAGCCGCTTCGCGCGAAGCCTTCTTGCGCTCGTGTTCCTTCAGGTGACGCTTGCGCAGGCGAATGCTCTTCGGCGTGATTTCGACCAGCTCGTCATCCTCGATGAATTCGACCGCGTATTCCAGCGTCAGCTGGATCGGCGGCACCAGGCGCACCGCTTCGTCAGTGCCGGATGCCCGCACGTTGGTGAGTTGCTTGCCCTTGATCGGGTTCACCACCAGGTCGTTGTCGCGCGAATGGATGCCGATGATCATGCCTTCGTACACCGGGTCGTTGTGGCTGACGAACATGCGGCCGCGGTCCTGCAGCTTCCACAGCGCGTAGGCCACCGCGGCGCCGTCGTCCTGCGAAATCAGCACGCCGTTGCGGCGGCCGGCCAGTTCGGGCTTGCTGGAATCGACCGGCGAATATTCGTCGAAAATATGGCTCATCAGGCCGGTGCCGCGTGTCAGCGTCATGAACTCGGACTGGAAGCCGATCAGGCCGCGCGCCGGAATCCGGTATTCGAGACGCACCCGGCCCTTGCCGTCCGGTTCCATGTTCTGCAGGTCGCCGCGGCGACGTCCCAGTTCTTCCATCACGCCACCCTGGTGCGCGTCTTCCACGTCCACCGTCAGCAATTCGTACGGTTCGCACTTGACGCCGTCAATGTCCTTGAACACCACGCGCGGGCGCGACACCGCGAGTTCATAGCCTTCGCGCCGCATGTTTTCCAGCAGGATGGTCAGGTGCAGTTCGCCTCGGCCCGACACTTCGAAGGTGGTATCGTCGCCGGTGTCGGTCACGCGCAGCGCGACGTTCGACTTCAGTTCACGATCGAGGCGCTCGCGGATCTGGCGGCTGGTCACGAACTTGCCCTCGCGGCCGGCCAGCGGCGAATTGTTGACCAGGAAGTTCATCGTCAGCGTCGGCTCGTCGACCTTCAGCATCGGCAGCGCATCGGGCGCGTCGGGCGAGCAGACGGTGGTGCCGATCCCGAGATCCTCGATACCGTTGATCAGCACGATGTCGCCGGCCTGCGCCTCATCCACCAGCACCCGCTCCAGCCCCTTGAATTTCAGCACCTGGTTGATGCGGGCCTTGGCCGGCGTGCCTTCCGGGCCGTTCATGATGATCACGTCCTGCAGCGCCTTCACGCGGCCGCGGCTGATGCGGCCGATGCCGATCTTGCCGACGTAGGACGAATAGTCGAGCGATGAAATCTGCAATTGCAGCGGGCCATCCGGATCGTCGTCACGCACCGGCACGTGCTGCAGCACTGCGTCGAACAGCGGCCGCATATTGCCCTCGCGAACTTCGGCGTCGAGGCTGGCATAACCGTTCAGCGCCGACGCGAACACCACCGGGAAGTCCAGCTGTTCCTCGGTCGCACCGAGCTTGTCGAACAGTTCGAAAGTCGCGTTGATCACCCAGTCCGGACGTGCGCCCGGGCGGTCGATCTTGTTGACCACGACGATGGGCTTCAGGCCCAGCGCGAGCGCCTTGCGCGTGACGAAACGGGTCTGCGGCATCGGCCCCTCGACCGCATCCACCAGCAGCAGCACGCTGTCCACCATCGACAGCACGCGCTCCACCTCGCCGCCGAAGTCGGCGTGACCGGGGGTGTCGACGATGTTGATATGGGTGCCTTCGTATTCGACCGCGCAGTTCTTCGCCAGAATCGTGATCCCGCGTTCCTTTTCGAGGTCGTTGGAATCCATCACGCGGGTATCGACCTGCTGGTTTTCGCGGAAAGTACCGGACTGACGCAGCAGTTGGTCGACCAGCGTGGTCTTGCCGTGATCGACGTGGGCGATGATGGCGATATTGCGCAGCGCGCGTTTAGTGTTTGACATGGTCTGGGCAGGTGAAAGACGGAATTCGGGAAACCGGAAATTATAGCATGCTGCGTCGCAAGAAATCAGGAAAACCCTTGGAATTTCAAAGGCTTGGTTGTTCCGATGCAAGTGCCTGCTGCGGCAGAATCCCGCTCCCGAAGCGGGCGCGGCGGCGTGTCAGGAAAGGCCGGTAGCGATCAGGCGCTCCGGTGCCAGCACGCCGAACTCCTGCAATTGCCCGGTTCCCAGCAGTGCGCGATCGTCGGCCCGATATACCCGCACCCGGCCGCAAGCCTGGGGAATATCGATGTTCTCCTTGCCGAGTGCCAGCCGCTGGCCGTGCAGGAAACGCTGCGCCAGTGCGCTCGTCAGCACCAACGCGGGAAACGAGGACAGCAAGGCATCGACCGGCGCCAGCAGCGCCGCTCGCTGCTCCGGCACCGCCTCGGCCAATCGCTCCAGCGACAATGCGCCGGCCAGGTCGAGCGCGCCGACGCCGGTACGCCGCAGTGCGCGCAAATGCGCGCCACAACCGAGCGCCACGCCGATGTCCTCGCCGAGCACCCGGACATAAGTGCCCTTGCTGCAGCACACGCGCAGCGTCAGCTCCGTGCCGCGCCAATCGAGCAGCTCGAGCGCATGGATCGTCACTCTGCGCGCCTCGCGCTCCAGGGTCACGCCGGCACGCGCATACTCGTACAAGGGCTTGCCGTCGCGCTTGAGCGCCGAGTGCATCGGCGGCACCTGGTCTATCGCGCCGCGAAATCGCGCCAGCGCCCGCTCGATGCGCTCGGTCGACACGTCGACCGCATGGCTGGCGACGACGTCGCCCTCGGTATCGCCGGTACTGGTGCGAACACCCAGTTGCACCACCGTTTCGTAAGTCTTGTCGGCATCCAGCAGGTCTTGCGCGAACTTGGTCGCCTCGCCGAAGCAGAGTGGCAGCAAGCCGGTCGCGAACGGATCGAGGGTGCCGGTATGACCCGCCTTCTGCGCGTTGAGCAGGCGCTTGGCCTGGATCAGCGCATCATTGCTCGATCGGCCGGCAGCCTTGTCCAGCAGCAGGACGCCGTGCACCGGCACGCGGGTTTTCTTGGGCGGGGATTGCGCCATGGTGAAAAAAACGGTTGCGGCGCCGTGCGGGCGCCAATGGGAATCGGCGCCGGGATCAGTCTTCGGCGTCGCGCGCCCGGCTGGCGTTCGCTTCGTCGATCAGCTTCGATAATTCGATTCCGCGCGCAGTCGAGGTGTCATGCACGAAATGCAGCTCGGGCGTGGTGTGGATCGTCAGGCGCCGCCCCAACTGGCCGCGAATGAAGCCGGCCGCCGTGCGCAAGCCGGCCCGTGTGTCCTGCACCGCCGGCGGAGTGTCGTTGA
>CBIHOK010000038.1:0-25201 GCA_966211575.1 uncultured Noviherbaspirillum sp. | reverse complement strand
GCCCGTAATACTCAAGCGAGGTATAGCGCTCCAAGAGATAGATTTCCTGCGGTATTAGAGGTGTCGCCATAGCTATTTCTTTTCAGCCCAGTTGTTGGTGAGAATGGGTACGCCGGTCATCTCGACTGTTTCGCCGAAACTGCTGTAGCCCCAGTTCGTCGGCTGCCGTTTTCCCAGAAATTCCTTCTTCAGATCGTTTGGATTGAGCACGATTTGAATCGCTCCGCCTTCGAGTTTGTAAAGTGTGCCATCTATTTTCTGCGTTCCTACTACGCCTTCCCAGACATTCAATCCCTTGCCAGGCGGCACAGTGTAAGTGACGAACTCGCCATTGCTGTTCCAACTGCTCCATACTGCGAATTTCCGGCGCCAGTCATCCTTGCTTTTCAACTTGTTGAACTCGGCCTTGCGCATCCAGCAGATGCTGTTGTCGCCGCTGCTGGGATCGAGCACCCGGTAGAGTGCTTCGCCGGGCGGGATGGTGACAGGTTCAATAGTATTATTTTCAAACGTCTCATAAGCCTTTGCCAATGGATGCCGCTCTCCCGGCTTCACCTTCGGGTCGAGGTCCGGCCAGCCTGCCTGGACAGGAGCTTTTCGTGCGGGCTTATGCGCCACCTTCTCGGTCTTATTCACCCATCGAGGCAGCTCCTTCTCGAATGCCGCGATTTCCGCTTCAGCCTTGGGCCGGATAAAGGAGTGTCCGGTTGTTTCCCTCAAGTAAGCGCGATAATTGTTGTCCCCCTCGATATCCAGACGCCGTGCAAGATGGTCCAGCCATTCCTGCAACGGCTTGAGCACGTTGCCGAGCATTTTGTCGGCCTTCTTGCGCACGCCGTCGATTATTTCTAGCAACTCGGCGACCTTGGCGCCGAGTTTTCCGCCACCCCATTTGCGCACCGTGTTCAGCAACTCCTTGAGCGCATCGACGGCCGTATCGAACGCGGCAAGCAATTTCTGGACGCTCACTTCGGCGCTTAGCTTGCGAATCTGTTCCGCCAGATGTTTGTAGGGATTGTCCCAATGGAGTGCCGACAGCGCTTTGCGTACCGCTGGCCGATCGAGGAAACTGTTGAGCTTGGCGATTCCGTGTTCGATATATTTTTCGGCCCACTTCGTCAAGCCCTTTTCTACAGCCTTGGTGCCGGCCTTGAGCGTCGCCTTGCGCGCATAGCCGAACAGGATCTTGCCGCAGCCCTTGACCAAGGATCCGAGCGTCGGGAACAGACCGATCAGTGTCAGCGCCAGGGCCAGCCAGTTTCCGGTGTTGTCGGAATCGTGATGAATACGCTTGCAACAGGCCACCACGTCGCGTATATCGCAAAGCTGATCGACAAACGGGATCATCGAGATCACCGTGCCGGTGATCGTTTGCGCGGTCGAGGCTTCCTCGTTGAAGTCGCCCTGGATCACTCCCCATATCCATTCGGCGGCGGCGCCAACGTCTTTTTCAAGGCTGTCCACCCAACGGGTGGGCGCGGCGGCGAACCACGCCAGCGCATTTTCAAATTCATCTTGCATGCAATGCTCGTTGTCTATTGCTTATCCGGCATGAGATTCCAGGAAGTTGCTTGCCTTGGCGACCATCGCTTCCAGGGGTGACCAGGGCGAATCGGGCTGGGGTGGGCGTCGATCGTATTCGACGGTGGCGGCAGATTCGGGCACATTGTCGTGTCGTGCATGGCCGGCTGCGTCAAGCTTGCCGCTGATGACCGCGCCGGTATCGAATTTGATTCGATAGCCGACATCGCTCATTGGGTTTCCTTCCGAGTCGCGATAGCTGATGGCAATCCAGTTCGTCATCTTCGACGCTCCGTTCGGCAATGGCAGCAAGCCAGCCGGCTTGCTCGCGCCGCCGAGGAAGTCATGCGACGCTCCCTTGACGGACACGCTTGCCGGACAATGGATATCGACATTCCCGCCGGCCAGCCGCACATAGCCGCCGCCGGACGCCAGCAGGATTTCCTGCTTCGCCTGCACGGTGATGTTCCCGGCGGTCGAGGTCAGCGTCATCGCCTTGTCGGCGGCGGCTTCCATCGGCCCGGTATGTGCGCGCACCGACAGCGCTTCCTTCGCGGCGATCAGTTTCGCGCCGCCGGCATGGGTGAACAACGAAGCGCTCTTGCCCGCCACCACCGAAACCGCCTCGCCGGCGGTGGCGCGCAGCGCGGTGGTCGCGGTAAGGGTCAGATCCTGCCCGCCATAAAACGCGCTCGATGCCGGCGTCGCGGCGGCGATCGCGGCCGCGCTGTCGAGCAGTGCAAGCGGTCGAGCAAAGACCGGGGCGCTGTCGCCGTCGGCGCTGGCCTTGTTGTCGGCGGTCTGACGCATCGCTTCTATTTCATGCGGCGTCGATAGCGGATGGGCATGGTGCTGGACTGCCGCCTCCGACAGCGTCGTGGCCAGCGCCGCCGTCGCTTTGAGCTTGCCTTGCGCTTCTCGGGTATCGAGCTGGGTCGAAATTGCGCCGCTGCGTTGGGCTGTGGAGACGAACACGCCGCGTGCGGCGCGTAGCGTGGCCCAGGCATCGGTGGCCAGTTCGAAGCCGAGGCCGCGATAGCGGGAGCGCTGGTTGTCGTTCTGTCGGATCAGGTATCCCATGTGCAGCTGGGTGCCGGCGTAACTGGAGGTAAGGCTTTGCCGCAATTGGCCTGGCGTGTCGTCGATGGTCCAATGGTTGAATCCGCCGGACGCGTATTCCTGGGAGCGGATGCCGGCCAGCGCGCCCGGATGATTGTCGGCGCCATGGTAGGGCGGGGTGTCGGCGTCGTTGTACAACTGGCCGGTGACGACCGGCCGGTCGATGTCCGCCGAGACGAAGCCGACCTGGACCTCCTGGCCGATGCGCGGCACGAAGATGCCGCCCCAGTTGGGACCGGCGCTGGGTTCGGCCACGCGCACCCAGGTGCCGGCGGCGAGATTGCCGGGCGCATTCGAGGTGGCCGGGTGCAAGCCTTGGCCAGCAGCGGCGCGCTCGCCGCGCTGCCACGGAAACTGTACCTTGATGCGGTGGTCGCGCTCGGTCGAAATCTCTTCCTGTTCCAGACCTACCACCAGCGCTACCTGGGGCCCCGGCGCGACCGGCTTCGGAAACCAGTAGGGCGGGCGGATCGGGATGTTGCGTGGTGCGCAAGTGAACTGGTTGCAGTAGGTGCCGTGTTCCACCGCTCCCAGCTGGGCGATGTCGGGCATGCCGGCATCGAGGTTGTTGGCGGCGCGATGGGTCACGGACAGCACGATGTATTCGCCGTCGGCTTCGGCATGGCCGTGCAGATCGAACCAGCTGCCTACTGCCAGCGCCCGCACCGTTCCTTCGCCGCGCATCCGCTGGTGCGCCAGCGCCAGCGATTCGGTGCGGGCGCGGGCGATGCGTTCGCTCTCGACGCCGTCGGTATAGCGGTAGGCGCCGCCTCCTTCATGAATTTCCAGTGGAGGAGATTCGCCGGTGCCGATCAGTACGCTGCCGTCGGCAGCCGGTGCGGCGAGGGTCTTGTAATCCCAGCTCGACAGTGCCACGGCATTCGGCTGGACCTGGCGTTGCTCGGCCAGCTGGGTGATGGTGTCGCTGGTTTCCGCCGCATCGGCTCGGTGGAAGCGGATGGCCGGCTGGGAGCAGGGCGGCAGCGAAGCGTTGTTGTCGAAGACGACCAGGCGGTGGCGCGCTTGCGGGCGGCCGTTGTCCTCGCTGGCCGTGGCCGTCTCGTCGTCGAGGTGCTCGAAAAAGAAATTCAATCCTTCCTCGGCCAGCAGGCGGGCGACGAACGCGTAATCGGTCTCGCGGTACTGCATCGCGACCGAGCGTTTCGGCAAGGCGGTGCCGACGTCGAAGCGGTAGCAGGCAAACGGATAGTCGCGGAATACCTCGTCGAGGATGTCGAGCACGGATTTGTCCTGGAACACGTAGCTGTCGCTGCGCTGGGTCAGCGCATGCAGCCAGGGCACCAGCACCAGACGGTAGCGGGCGAGGGCGCCGTCGCTGCCGAGCTGCTGTACCGTGCTGACGAAACCATGCAGCGAGCGGCGGCTGCCGTCGGCCAGGCGCAGGCGCAGGCTGACTTCCTCGCCGATCAGTTCCTTGAGCGCGTAGTGGGCGGAGGTGGCGAGGCAGTCGACTTCGAAGCCGAACAGTTCCGACATCGCTTCGCGCCCGTGGAATTGTTCGACCAGCAGCGCATCCGGTGGAAACGGGGTGTCGATGCCGATCAGGCGTTCATGTTGCGACAGGCTGTGCAGGAACGCTTGGCGGCCGCTGCCGATTTGCGCCGGCAGATCGGGGATGGCAAGGCCGGTGGGACTGGGTGTGCTGGGCATCTTCTACAGGTTGTGCATGACGGGGGCGGTATGGGTTCAGGGCAGGCTGATCGTGATATGGGCCAGCTTCGGAGTCAGCTTGATGATGTCGAAGTAGTTGCCGAGCGTCGCGTTGGTGTGCTGTGCCAGGTACCAGCTCAGGGCGCCGTACAGCGCAATGCCGACGAAGCCCAGCGCGGAACCGATGATCCACATCGGCAGCTCGGCTTTCATCAGGTGCCGGACGTCGTCGGGCGACTTCCAGTGCGGAGCGAACGGCGCGCGCTTGCCTTTCAGGTGCGCAATTTCCTTGTCGAGCGAAGCGATCAGGTAGTTCAGCTTCTCTTTCCCTTCGAGCATGTACTTGCCCTGGAAGCCGATCAGCAGGCACATGTAGAACACTTCGAGCGCTTGCACGCTGGCCTGGCCGCGCTGCCGGACCTGATCCAGTTCGCTGAAGAAGTGTTCGCCGGCGAGCTGGTCGCCGAACAGGATCAATTGCAGGGGTGCGCGCTCCCACACTTCGCGAATCGGCATGTCGGACGACAGGATGGTTTCATCCACCGCCGCACAGAACGCATATTTGGCGGCGTAGACGTCGTCCACCGGCTGGTTCATGCGGCGCGCATTGCGTTCGAAGTTGTCGAGCAGGCGCCGGACCTGCAGCGCAAACTGATCGGCATCGGCCGGCAGGTAGCGGTTCTTCAGCAGCAGCAGCAGGTAGAAACCGTCGTGCATCAGGTCCGCCAGCGTGCGCGGTTGATGGGTGTGCGGCAGCGGCTCCTGCAATGGCGACGGATTGTCGGTGTAGAGCGAGGGCGGCAGCGAGACGGTGTTCTGGAACAGGGTTTCGGTTGTCATGGCGTTACGGCAAACAGTTCGAGTTTCAGGTTCTTGAAGCCGGTAGGCACGTACAGCGTGATGGCCTTGGAGGCCACCATGCGCTCGTACAGGATGCCGTGCGGCTCCACCGAGAAGTAATAGCAACCCGGTCGGACCGGGATCGAGGCGGGCACCTGCGGTGCCGACATCAGGCGCACGCCCGGCATCGCCGAGGACACCATCTTGTCGACGTCATCCGGGGAGCCGACCTTGACGCGCTGCGGCACCGCCTCTACCAGTTCCGCGGGCGGCATGTCGGCCGATATGCCGAGGTAATACGCGGTATTTCCGGCGAGCCGGTCGGAATCGAGTCGGCCCAGGTGGAACGCCGGTTTGACTTCGTTCAGCGGAATCGAGAAGTAGCGGGTCGAGATCACGGTTTCGATCAGTTCCCGGATCATCAGGTCAAGCTTGCCGAATTCCGGGCCGGGATGGAGATGGTTGTAGACCGGCAGGTCTGCCAGGCTGTATGCCTTGGAAAACGTCAGCAGCTGGCCGGCCAGGCGCAGCATCTCGTGGAACAGGCGTTCCGGATGCAGCGCGGGATGGTGAAACAGGTTCTGGAACGAGGCGTATGCGCCGTTGATGGTATGCAGAAGCCAGAAAGAGGCGATGTCGCCGGAGCGGAATTCGACCACGTTTTGCGACGGCTCCCGGTGGTAGCTGTAGAGCGCCTGCGCCTTTGCCTGCAGGATTTCCATCAGGCGGCGCAGCATCAGGTAGACCGCGGCCGACGAGCGGATGGCCAGCAGCGGCGGGATGAATGCCGGATCGAGTTCGTAACCGCCGGAACTGTTGGCCCGTACCCGCGCGACCGGCATCGATACGTACTGCTCGCGGTTGTCGCGCTCCGATAGCAGGCGCAGCGATTTCTTCAGCACCGACAGTTCCGATTCGATCGCGCCTGTGTACAGGTCGGGCGCCGGCTCCTCGTGCTGCCGGTAGCGGCAGGCTTGTCCAGGTGCCGCATCGTCGCCGGAAAAATTGGGGCCGAATTCGCGCAGATAAGGCAGCGCGACATGGAATGAAAGGCCGCTCCCCGGATTTTCGATCTCGCCCAGGTTCACCGGCTCGGGCAACGTATCCGCTTCCGGTGCATTGATCGGTTCACCGTCCGGCAGCACGCCACTGATGGACGTTATGCGCAGCACGCCGGCAGCCAACGCTTCGTTGTCGAGCTTCAGGTCACGAATGCCCCACAAGTAGGGATGGACGCAACGGCCGAAATCGGCCAGCCGGGTTTCGTGATATAGGTCTTGCCGCTGAAAGTGCTGCGGCCGCAGGAAGAGGCCTTCGCCCCAGAGGATCTTTGCCGATGGGTTCATGTTGGTTCGAGTGGTAGTGGTTCCGGTATTTGCTTCATTCGCATCTGACGGGAGCCAGCAGCGCGCTTTCGCTCAGCGGCATGCCGGCCGGCGCAATGCTGCTTGCCGTCATCGCACAAGCATGAAGGCCGATTGCTACCGGCTTGTCGTCCAGACCCGCGGTGGCGAACGCAAAGCGCCAGCGGTTCGGGTCGGGGGCACGAAACAGGCTGACGATGCCGAGGTAGGCAGCGGTGGCCGGCACTTTTTCCTGCAGGTCGACCGTCTGCCCAGGCGTCAGCCGCAGTTCGTGCACGCCGATCAGATCCGCGCCAAGCGCGATCTTTTCCTGTTCGGGCGCTCCAAAGCTGGCATAGGGGGCCGCCAGGAATCCATTCCGGTCGCGCAGTTCGTAAATCCGGACCACGGTCGACAGGCCTTGCCCGCTTTCGGTCGCATTCAGGTCGTCGGCGGCGACCAGATGCAGATGAACCGTTTTCGGCTGGTTTGCTGAGCTATTGCTGGCCGGCAATTTCACGCCCACCGCACTGAGAGCAATTTCTGCGACCTTGCCGGTCGCGACCTGGACGGCGCTGCTGCAGCCCGTCAGCGCCATACCGGTCAGCACGAGAAGAAGAAAACCGCCTGCAATAGTGCGCAACTGCCTGCATCGGCGGCGGTGGCCTCGGTGCTCTCCTCGTGCGCCGGCGCCCGCAACCAAAGTCCGGAAGCGGTCCGGCGTGGTGAGCACACATTCTTTTTCGTTGTAATGCATTTATAAATATCAAAAAAACAATTGTTTTTTATTCAATGTTTCGGTTAGTATAGCTCATGTATTGCTTATTTGTTAATTTTTATTGGGAATCATTTGCCGGGTGCAACTCGTTCCGGTAGCGCCGAAACGGGATGGGTGCAACTTCAGGACGTGTCCGGCGAATCGTTCCCATTGACAGGAAAACGTAATGGGATTCATCGACATTTTTTTCGATCCGCCTACCGCGGCGGCACGGGTGGCGCGCAGTGTTTGCATGGCGACTGCCGCTGCTTTTCTCGTAGCGGGCTGTGCCACCACCAAGTTCGACGAGGAGCAGGCGCAAGCCAGGCTCGAGGCAGCGATGGTCGAGGCCGACAAGGATCTTGCGCACGGAGATCGGGACAAGGCGGTGCATGAGTTGCAGGACGCGGCCAAGGACAATCCGACCAGCGTCGAGCCGTGGCTGAAGATCGCGAACATCTGGTTCGACTCGGGCAATTACCCGTCATCCATCGTGGCGGCCAATGAAGCCTTGCAGCGTGATGCAGGCAACCAGGAGGCCAAGAGCGTGCTGGTGGTGGCGGGCCTGCGGGTTGCCGCCGGTGCGGTAACCGGCCTGCGCGTGAACGACAAGCTGGGTGTCGGCTCGCGCGTCGAGGCGGAAGAACTGACGAAGGCGTTGCGCCAGATACTGGGGGAAGAAGTCCTCGTTCCTGCGCCCGTGGAAGCCTCCAAGAAAACCGCCCCGGCTGTCGTTCGCGCGCGCCCCCGGGTCAGGCATGCGGTGCACCCGAAGAGCAAGCCGGCGCTGCGGACTCCCGATCCGTTCGCCGCGCTCAAGTAGCTGGCCCTCGTTTTCCGCTATTCCCAACCAAGGAAACAATCATGTCCAAAAAAGAGAGTGTGCAGAAAAAACTGCAGCGTGTACGGCCTCCCCGGGTGCAACTGACCTATGACGTCGAAATCGGCGATGCGATCGAACAGAAGGAAATTCCGTTTGTGGTCGGCGTGATGGGTGATTTTTCCGGCAGTTCGGAAAATCCGCTGCCGAAGCTGAAAGACCGCAAGTTCGTGAATATCGATACCGACAATTTCGACGATGTGATGAAGGGAATAGAACCGCGCGCGGTGTACCGCGTGAAAAACACGCTTGCCGGCGACGGCGAGTTCGCGGTCGACCTCAAGTTCAAATCGATCGAAGACTTCCGGCCGGAGTCGGTGGTGCAGCAGGTGGAGCCGTTGCGCAAGCTGCTCGAAGCCCGCACCAAGCTGTCCGATCTGCGGAACAAGCTTGCCGGCAACGACAAGCTGGAAGACATCTTGGGCGAAGTGCTGACCAACACCGAAAGCCTGCAAAAGCTCGGCGAAGAATCGCGTAAGAAGGAGGACTGAGATGGAAGCTCAGGAACAGGTATTGGAGGCTGCCCCGGTGCAGATGGCTGCCCCCGGATTGCTCGACCAGGTGGTCAACGAAAGCCGGATCGCGCGCTCGGATACCGAGCGTGTGCGCGCCAAGGACTTGATCGGCGAACTGGTATCGCAGGTGCTGGACGGTACGGTCACGGTGTCGAGCAACCTGGCGGCGACGCTCGATGCGCGCGTCGCGGAGCTGGATGAAATCATTTCCCGGCAATTGAGCGAGATACTGCATGCGTCCGAATTCCAGAAAATGGAAAGCACCTGGCGCGGTCTGCATTATCTGTGCAAGCACACATCGACCGGCGAGATGATGAAGATCAAGATGATGAACGCCACCAAGAAGGACCTGGTGCGCGACTTCAACAACGCGATCGATTTCGACCAGAGTGCGCTGTTCAAGAAAGTCTACGAAGAAGAGTTCGGCACTTTCGGCGGCGCACCGTTCGGCGTGCTGATCGGCGACTACGAGATCACCCGCCAGCCCGAGGACATGTATTTCGTCGAACAGATGTCGCATGTCGCCGCGGCCTCGCATGCACCGTTCATTTCGGCGGCGTCGCCAGAACTGCTGGGCCTGGAAACCTTTGCCGACCTGGGCAAGCCGCGCGACATGGCCAAGGTGTTCGATACGCTCGAATACGCGAAATGGAAATCACTGCGCGAGTCCGAGGATGCGCGCTACGTCGGCCTTACGGCACCGCGTTTCCTCGGCCGCATGCCGTATCACCCGAAGGAAGGCACGATCGTCGAAGGCTTCAATTTCGTCGAGGACGTCGACGGCACCGATCACGGCAAATACCTGTGGGTGAACACCGCCTATGCGTTTGCCGCGCGCCTGACCAATGCGTTCGACCATTTCGGCTGGTGTGCGGCGATTCGCGGCGTCGAGGGAGGTGGCCTGGTCGAAGACTTGCCGACCCATACCTTCAAGACCGACGATGGCGAAATCGCACTGAAGTGCCCGACCGAAATCGCGATCACCGACCGTCGCGAAAAGGAGTTGAGCGACCTCGGATTCATCCCGCTGGTGCATTGCAAGAACACCGATTACGCGGCGTTTTTCGGTGCGCAGTCGGTGCAGCGTGCAAAGAAGTACAACACCGATGCGGCCAACGCGAACGCGATCCTGTCGACGCAATTGCAGTACATCTTCGCGTCCTGCCGGATCGCGCATTACCTGAAATCGATGATGCGCGACAAGATCGGCAGCTTTGCATCGGCTTCGAACGTCGAGCAATTCCTCAACAACTGGCTTGCCCAGTATGTGGTGATGGACGATTCCGCGACCCAGGAAGTGAAGGCGCAATACCCGCTGCGCGAAGCCGCTGTCCAGGTTTCGGAGGTTCCGGGGCGTCCCGGCGTGTATCGCGCGGTCACGTTCCTGCGTCCGCATTTCCAGCTTGACGAATTGAGCGTGTCCTTGCGCCTGGTCGCCGAACTGCCGCCGTCGGCAAAGGGCTAGTTTTTGTAGTGGTAGGTGTAGTTGTAAACCCAAGTGAGCACGCATGCGTGCATTTTTTAAGGAGCTATGAAGCATGAAAGATATTTACCTGAAGTTTGAGGGTGGCGATACCAAGATCGAAGGGGAGTCGCGCGACGAAGCCCATCCGAAATGGCTTGAGGCGATATCGTGGAGCCACTTGATCCGCCAGCCGAAATCGGCCACGGCCAGCACCTCGGGCGGCCACACCGCCGAGCGTTGCGAGCATGGCGACATGGTGTTCACCAAAGACATCGATTCGACCAGCCCGTCGCTCTGGCTCGCCTGCAGCCAGGGTGATACCTATAACAAGGTCACCATCGACTTCATGCGTGCGAACGGCAAGGAAAAGGTCAAGTACCTGGAAATCGTCCTGAACCACGTGATCGTATCGTCGGTGACGCCGGCAGTGGAGGACGAAGGCCTGCCGATGGAAAAGGTGGCGCTGAAATATGCGTCGGTGAAATGGACCTACACGGTGCAAGGCGTCGACGGCAAGAAGGGCGGCAGCAATCCGCAGATGTGGAGTCTTGCAAAGAACAAGGCAACCGAAGCGATCTGATCGTCCGGCCCTATCTCCGTCACGTGGTTGCGGCGTCTGGTACGCCGCAATTTACGCGCGGCGGGGCTTCTCTTTTTTGGCGGCCGGCATTTCGCCTGGTTGCCGCCACGGCTGTACACCTGTCAATTTCAATGTCTGCAGCTTCCTCTTCGAAAGCCCGGTATCGTCCTACCCTGTTCGAACGCCTGGCCGATCATGCGCCCGGCGAATTGCAGGAGCGGCATCCGCTGCGGCAGATTTCCGCCGAGGAGCTCAAGGAGTCGGTTGCACGCGACCTGGAGGCCCTGCTCAACTGCCGCTTTGCCTCTACGGAACAGATACTGGACCGGTTTCCTGAAACACAGCGTTCGATGTGCAGTTACGGCATGAGCGACTTTGTGGGGCTGAGTCTGGCCAACCCCGCCGACCGGAACCATATCTGCCGTTCCCTGGAACAGACCATCGCCATCCATGAGAGGCGATTGCGTCATGTGCATGTTTCGCTGTCGCTTGAGAACGGTGCAGTCAACCGCCTCAAGTTCGCCATCAACGCATTGCTGATCGTTTATCCATCCACCGAGCCGGTGCATTTCGACGCGCTGTTGCAGCCGTCGACGCTGCAATATTCGGTCAGCAAGTCCCGGCGAGCGGCTGCCGCCTGAAAAAGCCATGGAAAGCCTACTCCCTTACTACGAACGCGAGCTCACGTTCCTGCGCCGGCTGTCGCACGACTTCGCCAAGCGGCATCCCAAGGTCGCAGGACGCCTGTTGCTGTCGGGAGAAACATGCGAAGATCCACACATCGAGAGATTGATCGAATCGTTCGCATTTCTTGCCGCGCGCATCCATCGGAAACTCGACGACGATTATCCGGAGATCACCGATTCGCTGATGCAGGTGATCTATCCGCAGTACCTGCGGCCGTTTCCTTCGGTTTCCGTCGCACAGTTCGACTGCGGCGCCGCGGCGGCGCAACTGACCAAGCCGGCAAGCATTCCCAAGGGTACGGCGCTCGACACGCGGGCAGTGCGCGGCGTGCCGTGCCGCTTCCGCAGCGCTTATGAGGTCGAGATCTGGCCGGTCCGGCTGACCCGGGCCAGCCATGAAACGGTGGTCGATGCTGCTGGCCTGAGCGGACCGGTCGCACGCGGCTCCAGCTCGCTGCTGCGCCTTGACCTTGAATCGCTGTCCGATACCCTCGGATTTGATGCGCTCGGGATCGGCGCCCTCAGATTCTTCCTGAACGGGGATTCGTCGGTCGTTGCGCTGATTCGTGAGGCCCTGTTTTCACATGCGACCGGAATATGGATTTCCGCCGTATCCGGAGGCGCGAAGATCGAGTTGTCCAGAAGCGCAATCCGCCCGGTCGGCTTCGCCGCGGATGAAATGCTGCTTGAGCAGGATGCGCGCACCAATCCGGCCTACCGGTTGCTGCTCGAATACTTCGTCTTTCCCGAGAAATTCAATTTTTTTGACCTGGACCTGAGCGCGCTGGCAGGAAAGCTGCCGGCGTCGACGCGCCGGATCGAGATACGGATCGGCCTGAAGGGCATGAGCGAACAATCCGCGGGTCATCTTCTCGATCGTGTCGGCAAGGATAATTTCGTGCTGGGCTGCGCTCCGGTCGTGAATCTGTTTCGGCAATTTTCCGAGCCGATCCGGGTTAACCATACTGCGAGCAGTTACCCGATCGTGATCGACAGCCGCCGCCCACAGGCATATGAGCTGTATGAAATCGAGAAGGTCGCGCGGGTGCGGCAGACGCTGGACGGCGAGCAGATCGACGAGTTCCGGCCCTTCTATTCGGTGCGCCACGACGAAACCCATGACGCGCCGGCTCGTTACTGGCACGCCAGCTACGTGGATGACGAGCAGATCCAGGACTATACGATGGAGATTGCGCTGGTGGACTCGACGCTCGATCCGCATCGGCCCGAATCCAATACGCTCAGCCTGGAGCTGCTCTGCACCAATCGCGATCTGCCCTCGCAACTGCCGTTCGGCCTGCTCGATGGAGATCTCTTCATCGAAGGCGGCTCGGTGGTGAAGACCATACGTATGTTGCGCAAGCCGACGCGCAGCTATCGCTTCCCGCGCGGGCGCGGCGCGCAATGGCGATTGGTGTCGCATCTGTCGCTCAATCATCTTTCGTTGTCAGGGCAGGGTGTGGATGCGCTGAAGGAACTGTTGACGCTGTACGACATCGCGCGCGTGCCGGCCAATGGCCGCCAGATCGCCGGGATTGCGGCGATCGAACACCGCAGCACTACCTCCCGTATTGCCGGCAACCCGTTCCCGGTATTCGTGCGCGGACTGGAAATCCGGCTGACGGTCGATGAAACCCATTATTCGGGCATCGGGCTGTTCATGTTCGCGCAGGTGCTCGATCATTTCTTCGGGCTCTATGTACAGGCGAACAGCTTTACCCAATTGGTGGTGTTGTCAAAACAGTCAGGACAGGAGCTGATCCGATGCTCGGCACGAAGCGGCGAATCGATCCTAGCGTAATGCAGCGCTTGCGCGACGAGCCGTACCGCTTCGAATTCTTCCAGGCGGTGCGCATGCTGCTCGCACGCCACCGTGCCGCTTCGGTCGAGAGCGAGCAGGACGTGCTGGGGCAGGTGATCCGCTTCCGCAGTTCGGTTTCGCTGGCCTTTCCGCCCAGCGAGATCGAATCGCTGACTTTCGATGCCGCACCCGCTGCTCCGGGGAGCGGCGCTTCCGACAATACGGCCGGCAGCGGCAAGGCATTGGCGTTTTCGGGGGTGACGGTTACCCCCTCGTTCATCGGCTTGACCGGACCGCTGGGCGTACTGCCGCGCCATTACACCCAGCATGTCGCGGAGCGCGAAATCTATCACCGCGACAAGGCAACGCGCGCCTTTCTCGATATTTTCTCGACACGTGCGATCGCGCTGTTTTATCAGACCTGGCTGAAATACCGGTTGCACCTGCAGTACGAGGCAAACCGCGAGCACCGTTTTCTTCCGATGGTGCTGAGTCTAGCGGGCCTTGGCCTGAGCGGCACACGCGGTCGCCTGTCTGGTTCCGGCGAGGAAGGCGTGGCGGATGAATCGCTCGCCTATTACGCGGGAGCAGTAAGAGCGCGGCCTCGGTCGCTGCAATGGTTCTCGCGCGTGGTGGCCGACTATTTCGGCACCGGATGCCGGCCGGAGCAATTCGTCGGCCAGTGGTTTGTACTGCCGGAGCATGAGACATCGCGGCTCGGTACCGCAAATTGCCTGCTCGGGGAGACGGCGTTTTGCGGCAACCGGGTGTGGGACCGTCAGTCGCGGGTACGGCTGACGGTCGGCCCGCTGCGCAGACAACGTTTTGATCAGTTCCTGCCCGGCGGTAGCGCGGCCGCCAGTCTGGCCAAGCTGTTTCGGCTGATGGTCAGCAGCGTTCTCGATTGCGAGGTCAGACTGGTGCTCGACCCGCGCGATGTCCCCCCGGCGGTACTGGGGCGGCGCAATGACGTCCGGCTGGGCTGGACCGCCTGGATCGGCGCAAGCGGCGCATGCCCGGCTACGCCGGAAGTCGCCTACCTGATTCCTCCCGTTTCCTGAACATCTTTCGTTTTCTCTTTTTTTATCGATATCATGACTGCCAACCTGAAAGTGCTGATCGGAAAGCTCAATCCCGCCTGCAGAAAAGCCGCCGAGCAGGCGATCAATTACTGCGTCGCGCGTGGCCAATATGAAGTCGAATTGGAGCATCTTTTTCTGGCGCTGCTGGACGATACCGGGAGCGATTTTTCGCTGTTGGCGCGCCATTGCGACATCAGCCCGGCAGCCCTGGAAAAGGACTTGTTGAGCGAGATCGCCACCTTCAAATCGGGCAATACGCGTACTCCGGTGTTCTCGCGTCATTTGCCGCGGCTGCTGGAACATGCATGGCTGCTGGCCTCGCTGGATGGCGCCGCATCGCAGGTGCGCAGCGCCCATCTGCTGCTCGCGTTGTTGACCGAGCCAGATTTGTCGCAGCTTGCGTACCGCAGCTCGCCGCTGTTCGCCAGGTTTCCGCTGGAAGAGTTGAAACACAAGCTGGACGACATCGTCTCGGGCTATCCGGAGGCGGCGGACACCGACAGGAACGGGCAAAGGGCGGTCAGCCGAGGCGAAGGCGATACGCTGGAGAGCGTCCCGCGCGACAAGACGCCGGCGCTGGACCAGTTCACCTACAACCTGACGCAACGCGCGCGCGACGGCGGAATCGATCCGGTGATCGGACGTGATGCCGAGATTCGCCAGACGATCGATATCCTGATGCGGCGTCGGCAGAACAATCCCATTCTCACCGGCGAGGCCGGCGTCGGCAAGACCGCGGTAGTGGAAGGGCTGGCGCAACGAATTGCGCAGGACGATGTGCCGCCACCCCTGGCCGGCGTCGAATTGCACGTGCTGGACCTCGCGCTGCTGCAGGCAGGCGCCAGCGTCAAGGGCGAGTTCGAAAACCGCCTGCGTAACGTGATCGAGGAAGTGCGGCGCAGTCCGCATCCGATCATCCTGTTCATCGACGAGGCGCACACGATGATCGGGGCCGGCGGGCAGGCCGGCCAGAACGATGCGGCCAATCTGCTCAAGCCCGCGCTCGCGCGCGGGGAATTGCGGACCATCGCCGCCACCACCTGGAGCGAGTACAAGAAATATTTCGAGAAGGATGCCGCATTGGCGCGCCGCTTCCAGGTGGTGAAGGTGGAGGAGCCGTCTGAAGCGGTGGCGTGTGCGATGCTGCGCGCGCTGGCCGCGCGCATGGAGTCGCATTTCAACGTTCGCGTGATGGAACAGGCGATCGGCGAGGCGGTGCGCCTGTCGGCGCGCTACATCAGCGGGCGCCAGCTGCCCGATAAGGCGATCAGCGTGCTCGACACCGCGTGCGCCCGCGTCGCGCTGGGGCAGTCGGCGACGCCGGCGCTGATAGAGGATGCACGCCGGCTCGACGCAGGCCTAGCCGATGAGATTGCGGCGCTGGAGCGGGAGACCGCAGCTGGTGGCATGCATGCCGAACGCCTGTCCGAACTGCGGGCGCGGCGCGAACTCAATCTGGCGGCGCTGCGTGCCGACGAGCAGCGCTGGGAGCAGGAAAAAGCGCTGGTTCAACGTATCCGGCAATTGCGCGCGGAGCTGGAGCAGGACAGCACCCAGCGGGAAGGCAACGCAAATGCCGATGGCGGCAAGGACCAGGAAAGCGGTGGCCGAAGCCGGCGAGCGGGGGCCGGCTCGCCGCAATTGAAAGAACTCGTCGCCTTACAAAAGGAGTTGACGGCATTGCAGGGTGAACAACCGCTGGTCCCGGTATGCGTGGACGGGCAGACGGTCGGCGAGATCGTCTCCGCTTGGACCGGCATTCCGCTGGGGCGCATGGTCAAGGATGAAATCAAGACGGTGCTCAACCTGAAGCCGCTGCTGGAGGAGCGCGTGATCGGGCAAGCCCATGCGCTGGAACAGATCGCGCAGCGAGTGCGGACCGCGCGCGCCAATATCGAAGATCCGAACAAGCCCAAGGGCGTGTTCCTGTTTGTCGGCCCTTCCGGAGTAGGAAAAACCGAAACCGCGCTGGCACTGGCCGAGATCTTGTATGGTGGGGAACGCAACCTGATCACCATCAACATGTCCGAATACCAGGAAGCGCATACGGTTTCCGGGCTCAAGGGTTCTCCTCCCGGTTACGTCGGTTACGGCGAGGGCGGGGTGTTGACCGAGGCGGTGAGGCGCCGGCCCTACAGCGTTCTCCTGCTGGATGAAATCGAGAAGGCCCACCCCGACGTGCTGGAAATGTTTTTCCAGGTATTCGACAAGGGCGTGATGGACGATGCCGAAGGGCGGGAAATCGACTTCAGGAACACGGTCATCATCCTGACTTCGAACGTCGCCACCCAGACCATCATGCAGGCCTGCCTGAACAAGAACGAACAGGAATTGCCGGATGCGGAAGCCCTGAGCGAACTGATCCGGCCGCAGCTGTACAAAGCTTTCAAGCCTGCATTCCTTGGGCGCATGAAAGTGATTCCGTATTACCCGCTGCCCGATCCTGTCCTGGCCGATATCATTCGCCTGAAGCTGGACCGCATCAAGACACGGATCGAAAGCAATCACAAGGCGCGCTTTTCCTATACGGAGGAGGTGGTGGAAGCCGTGCTCGCGCGCTGCACCGAGGTGGATTCGGGTGCGCGCAACGTGGATCACATCCTCAACGGCACGATGCTGCCGGAAATCGCGGAAACGGTGCTGGCGCGCATGGCGGAAGGAAAGCCTGTGAAGTCGGTGCGCATCGGCGCGACCGACGACAGCCGCTTCAGCTACAAGATCAACTGAGCAACCGGGAACGATGATGGATGCACGTGTGGACAGCATACTGGTGCCGATTTCCGGCGATGATCCCTGCGGCGAAGACATGTCGTTTTCCTCGGAATTCGACCAGATCCAGGAGGCGCGGCGCGAAGACGACCCGACCGTCGATTACGGCGAATGGCAGACGACGCTCAAGCAGGCGGATTGGCGCAGCGTCATTGCCAGTTGCACCGAGTTGCTGGAAAGCCGGAGCAAGGATTTGCGGCTGGCCGCCTGGCTGGCCGAGGCATCGGTGAAGACATCGGGGCTGCAGGGTTTGTACCAGGGTGTCGAAACCATTGCGCGGCTGATCGCCCATTTCGGGGACAAGGTGCATCCGCGCGGCGACGACGAGGCCGATCACGAACGGCGTATCGGCACGCTGTCCTGGCTGGTGATGCGGATGTCGCAGTTGGTGAGGCAGATACCGATCACGCGCGCCAAGGCGGGCAGCTACAGCCTGGGAGACCATGAGTCGGCGCAGTTGTTGCAGGCGCAACTGCAGCGCGGAGCCGAATCGGCGGACGATCTCGAAGACAAGGTTACACTGGAAAAATTCGCGGCAGCGGTTGCCCAGACCGACAGGGCATTGTATGTCGCCTGGATCGAGGATGCGGCGCGCTCCCGTTCGGCCGTGGACGAACTGGTGGCGGCTTCGGATGCATTGTTCGGTGTCGACGGCCCATCGTTCGCGTCGCTGGAAGAAGGAGTCGATGCCTTATGCCGACGCCTTGGAACGATAGGAAGGGAGCTCGGATTGGTTGGCGCGAAATCCGGGTCGGAACCGGAGGAAGGGAAGGGCGCCATCGGCGCACAGGAAGCCGGGAGCGGCGCCCTGGTTCATGACGGCCCCATCGCGAACCGGACTCAGGCGCTGGCGCTGTTACGGCAGGTCGCCGCTTTTTTTCATCGGACCGAACCGCACAGTCCGGTAGCCTACCTGGCCGACAAGGCTGCATGCTGGGGCGATATGCCTCTGCATGCATGGCTGCGCAGCGTGGTGAAGGACAACGGCACGCTGGGTCATATCGAAGAGTTGCTGGGCCTGCAGGCGAATGCAGCAGGTGCCGACAAGGGCGAGTGAGGAAAGGTTGCGGGGCTGCGCGGCATCGCCGCCATTTCGGCGTGCCGGCGGCGAATCCTCATGGATGGCCGCGACGCTTCGCCGGGAGTATCCAGCGGTCGCCGCTTGCAAACCGGCCGACCGTGAGCATCAAAACACTTCAGGCTACTTCAAGGTCACTCAGGGCCGCTACTGCTGGCTTATCCTGAATTCGATGCGACGGTTGCGGCGCCGGCCTTCCTCGGTGGTGTTCGGCATGATCGGCTGATCCTGGCCCATGCCGCTGGTACCGATGCGCTCCGGCGCCATCCCGTGTGCAACCAGGTAGATCTTGACCGAATCGGCTCGGGCGCGCGACAAGGCCATGTTTCTGTCCGGGTCGCCTACATTGTCGGTATGGCCGATCACTTCTATCCGTTTCGGGTTCACCGATTTCAGGGTTCCCATGATTTCATCCAGCGTGATCCTGCCTTCCTCGGTCAGCAATGCGCTGCCGGGTTCGAATTCGATCACGCGGTTGGCCAGTGCCCGGTCAAGCATGTTCTGGCTGGCAGCCGTTACCCGCAAACCGTCGTGCACGACGAATCGGTTGGACAGTATGCCCGCCACTTCTCCGGCGATTGCCTGGCGCAGCGAGTCACTCGCGACTTCCCCTCGTATCGTCACATTACTGCCTTCCACCACCAATTGGCCCTTGCTGACCGCTTTCAAGTGCGTTGTCACCAGTCTGGGCACGCGCGAAGACCAGTCGGGAGGCATGGTCACGCCGCCGACTGTCAATTGGTCGACCACGTTGGCGGCGCCATAGACGTCTTTGAGCCTGCCCAGCAGCGCCGCTTTCGTGGCTTCATCCGGGACTGCGCCGGATATGACTACCGGATCGGCCGGCGCCGGCGATTGTTGCGCAACCGCGGTCGCCGCCGGGAGCAGCATGAGGCAAAGGAGAAGACGGTTAAGCAGCGGGCGTGTCATGTTTGGTGTTCCAGTTTGAGGTGTTGGTGCGTTATCCAGAAAAGCTCTGGCGGAACGTATCCACCAGATGTTGCAGGGGAAGATCGGCATGTTCCAGGTAGCCCGACAATTTGTATGCGGCGGCATCCCCGCCTACGAATTCTTCCACCCATTGCGCCTGCCCGACGTCGATCAGGATCTCGGCCGCAGCCTGTTCGTCGTACAGCGCGTGGAATACTGCCGGCGACGCACCGTTGAACGTGACGATCAGCCTCGGCACGCCAAAATGCGCGCCGCAGAAGATGCCGAGTTCGAATTCCGCGCGCGGCAGAAATACCTGTATCAGGTCCAGCCACAGCGCCTTCGCGAGCACTGCCTGGGCAGGATCGCCCGGTAGCGGAATCGACAATCCTTTTTGTGGCGCTTGCGCGTAGTTGGTCAGGACCGGTTGCAACAGGAAGCCGATCGCCAGGACCATCTGCCGTACCGAAGAGCAGTTGCCGTTGGCTAACTGCTTGTCGAGGCCGGCGATGGCGGTAATGGCCAGGAATTGGCGATAGCCGGCGAGGAAGCGCTCGGCCGCCGGCTCGACATCGAGCTGCATGCCGTCGAGTGCGGACAGGGCATCGTTGGCATCCTGGCTGCTCGCGGCATGCCGGGCCAACGCGCGCTGCCGGTTAGCATGGCGTTCCAGCAGCAAGGGGCTGAGCGGGAGGAATGCCAGTGCGCCGTCGACTTCGAACAGGGTCGCCGCAATGAAAGGAAAACGGCGCGCCGACGCGTCGCCGCTGGTGATCAGGGTGCCGCAAATGGCACGCCCTCGGTGCGGCGACAGGAACAGGAAGTCGATCGGTTCGGCGCTGTCGTAGTAGCGCTTCCAGTGGGGATTGGCGGCGAGCATTTCGATGCCGAGGGCGACCCAGTTGTCGACCAGCGCGACGATGCGAGCGCCGGCGAGGCTCTTGACGAAATCGCCGCGCGACGGAATTTTCCCGAAGTAAAGCGAGATCGCGCTGTCCGGCCGGATAGCGGCCTGTGCGTGCAAGGATGCGGGCATGATTGGCATGTTCCTGTCCGCCTCAGACACCGGAGCCGACAACGGTGGCCGGCAATTTCAGTGCTCGCAGGCCCCCGTCATCGGTTCCGTCGGCAGCATCGCTGCCGGCACGGCCGTCGCTGATCAGCCTGAAATTGACACTCACCCTGGCCCCGTTCCCCGCCCAGCTCATCCGGAACAGGCCGTCCGGGCGTTTATCGCGCTCTGCCGAATTGATCAGTTTTTCCAGGCCGAACTGGCCGGGGAAATTCACCACTTCAACAGTACGTCCATCGTCGGTGACGGCGGTGATCCTGGCGCCCGGCTGCCCAAGGCGGGAAGGCCAGGAGAAATTGGCCCAGTCCTGGCGCCCGTTCCGGTAACGCAGGGGCTGGCCGTCGATCTCTATCGTGTATTCGCTCAACCCCGGTGTCGGCAGCGGCTGCAACTGGAAATTGGTTTGCGCCTGTCCGGACGACGCCTGGGCCGCTGGCCCCTGCATCGCGACGAAGCGCGCGAGATTGTCGGAAAAGGCCGGATTCAGGCGCACCCCCATATCGGCCCAGGTACGTGCACTCAATGCGTTGCCGCGGCGTACCACCAGCGGCCCCATGGCGGTCTGCACGAATTTCGCAATGGCGCCGTCCGGCCCGAACACCTGCCCGATTTCGGCCGGCGTTGCTTCGATTCGCGCATTCGCTGCGAACGGATATTTGCCGGCGAGCGATTGTTCGAACGGCTGGTAGACCTGTGCGACCCAGGTGCGATTCAATTCGTTCTCGGTCGGTTCGACGATCACATTGAACGCCTGCATCAACGGCCGCACCAGCAGCGGGCGAATGGTTGCGCGCTGGGCTTCCGGCATGCCGGTCAGCATGCTCTCGTCGACGTAGCGAAGCGCGTTCGACAGCTCCGATTCGCTGCCGTCGAGCGTGGCCTGCATCAGCTTCTTGCTGGCCGGGCCGACATCTCCGGAATTCTTTATCTGGTTGAAGCGCGTGCGGATCTTCGACAATTGGGCGAGGTAACCGTCCAGCAGCGATACGTCACCGTTCTCGCCACGCTTGACCGCCAGGCTCGCGATGGCGGCGAACTGGCTGCCGATGACACCCATTCCCTGCTGCGCTGCCTGTCCGCTGCCCGCCGCGCCTGGCGCCGGCAAGTTCGTGCTGAGACGCTGCGGCGTGCGGCGCAGGATCACTTCCCGGAACCAGTCGAGCAGGCCGCGCCGCGCCAACTGCATTCCCGTCCCCGAAAAGGCCGGATTATCCCAGGAGGTTTCGCGGTACAGCGTCTGTATCAGGGTCTTCATCGGAGACGAAACGGGGTCGCCGAGCTGGTTCATGCTGGCGACAGCCTGGTCGAAATTCGCGAAATCGGCGATCGCAATGCCTTGCATGAATTTCTTCCACTCTGCCGCATACTCGGTCTTGTACATCCGCGTCAGCTCCTTCTGGATCTGTTCCGGACTGCCATCCAGCGACAAGTCGTCGCGTACCGTCGTCTTCAATACCCAGTCTTCACTTTGCAGTTCCCGGGTGCTGGCATCCTTGATAGCGTCCTGCACGAAGTTTTCCCATGCCTCGCGGGTGAAAGCGCCAGGAATCGCATAGCTGCCGGCCAACAGATTTTTGCCCGGCTCGCGCACAATGCCGGCTACGGTGACTGCCGGGAAGCGGGTCGATGCCCGCATCTTGATTTCGTTATAGACGCGCTCGCGGGCCGGCTTGCCCTTGACGGCTACCCGCAGGGTCTGCCGGGTCTGGTCGACCAGCGTGAGCTTGTTCTCGATCAGCGGGAAGTCGGGCTCGCGCGATTGCGACAGGTAGAAAGTGATCAGCTTTTCCGCGCCGCGTATGACCTCCTCGCGCGACGCGTTGCCGCGATTGGCTTCCAGCCAGCCGCGCCAGAAGCGGGTGAGCTGGTCGCCTACATGCCCCGGATCGAAACGGTCGCGATTGGCGAGCATCAGGTAGGTCTTCAGCGCGTTGTAAGCATCGTCGGGACTGGTCGGCGACAGGTCCTGGTACGGAGAGGGCGGGCGGGCCGCCGTCTTGCCGCCGCCTTGCAGCGAACGCGCCGTCGCATCGAGGCGGCCGGCATTCGCGTTGACTTCGTTCAGGAATGATTCGAGACTGGTGGCCACCGGATCGAGCATCACCTGGTGCAAGCCCTTGAAATACTCCGAGCGCAGCTTGTTCTCGATGCGTTCGCCCTGGTACAGGCCGAAAGCGAGCGATAGCGGCTTGTCGTGCCGGTATTGCTGCAGTTGTTCCAGCCGATCCTGCAGGATGCCGAGCGCGCGCAATCTGGAAGCCAGATCGAAATTCGCCTGCTGGATTTTTACTGCGCTATCGAGATCGGCCTGCACGTGCTCGACGTACTGCTGGTTGGACAGCAGCGACCAGCTCCATCCGCCCAGCATCAGGCCCAGCGCAAGCGCGGCACCATAGAATCCGAGCTGACGCAGCATCAGCTTCCTCCGGCTGGCGTATTGGCGAACCAGGTTGCGGTCGGAAAAGATCACCGACGAAAACAGGTTGCGCAGGAAAAAGCCGGAATGTGAGCTGATGCTGGCCGTCATCTTGCGGCCCCCGGACAAGCCGTACTGCTGGACGATGCGCTGCCCGGTCGCATGGGTAGCCACGCCTTCCTGTACCGCGCTGGTGAAATAGAATCCCCGGAAAATCGGCTTGAACTGGAACGGATTTTCCTCGAACAGCGTCGCAATGAAGGTGCGCAGATGCTGCTTGATGCCGATGAATTCCATCGGGAACGTCAGTATGCCGGGGCTCATCTGCTGGCCGCGGTTGAGCGACATGCGGGCGTTTCCGAGTTCCTTCAGGCCATCGGTCAATATGTCGAAGTGCTGGTCGAACAGACTGGCCGCGTTTGCCTTGCCATCCTGGTCATAGGGCAGGGTGGCGCCCCATACGCGGCTGCGCTCTTCGGCGTCGGAATCCTCGAAGAAATCGACGAATCCCGCCACCAGGTCGACCTTGGTGAACATCACGTAGACCGGAGCGAACAGTTCAAGGCGTTCGGTGAGCTCCTGCACCCGTTGCCGCAGTTGCTTGGCCAGTTCGATCGTGAAATCCGGGCGGTTTCCGGTCAGTTCCGCGATGCTGGCGACAATCACGATGCCGTTGATCGGAGCCTTGGGGCGGTATTTTTTCAACAGATCGAGGAAGCCGAACCATTCGCTCCGGTCTTCCTCGTGCACCGCGTAGCGGCCCGCGGTATCGAGCAGGATGCCTTCGGTGGTGAAGAACCAGTCGCAATTGCGGGTGCCGCCTACACCTTGCACCGCCTGGCCTCCTTTGTCGGCAAACGGGAAGTTGAGGCCGGAATTGAGCACCGCGGTGCTTTTGCCGGCTGCCGGATTGCCGATCACGATATACCAGGGCATTTCATACAGTGCAGCGCTTCCGGTGGTTTGCCCGAGTTTGGAAGTCTTGATTTTCTGGACCGCGTCCAGCAGGCGCTGGCGCAACAATTCCACGTCCTGCTTGCGCGCGGTGGGGGCCGTCTTGACTGCGTCTGCCGCCTGGTTCTGGAACATCTGCTCCATCGCACCGGAAGCGGAGCGTGCACGCTTCCACTTGACGAGCCAGTAGCCGCACCAGGCCGCCAGTACGAGAGCCATTGAAACCAGCACCAACGCTTTGGGAAGGTGCAGGGCGGAGCCGGCCAGGTAGATCGCTGCCAGCGCGAGGATCAGGCCGATCGCGGTAAGTGCGCGCAAGTCCTTGAAAAAACGAAGCATCCGGGTCATCGATTCAATCCATTCAATCTGTTTTATCTTCAATCTGTCAGGCAGCCTGCAGGTCGGGAGCGGGCGGGTGCGGCAGCAGGACCACTGCTGCGCGGTCAACCGGATGACTGACACTGAACAGCAGGGCCGGCTGTCCGCTGGCGGCAACGCGGTGCGCGCCGAGAGCCAGCAATCCGGTTGCCGAGGCGGCACCGAGATGCCCGCAGGATTCGTTGAGCGTCACGCGTTCGCGGACTGCGTCCAGTCCCGGCGTGTGTTCGATCATCACGTCGATGCATTCCAGCGTCCGGCTGGCGCGATGATCGGCATCGCATACCACTGCGGCGATGCCGGATTTGTCCATGCTTGCGCTTTGCAATGCCGCTGCGACCTGTTGCTTCAGGCAGGCGGCCGTGGGCTTTGCCCCGCTATCGGCGGATTCGGTACGCTGTGCTCTCGCCACGCGCGACATATGGCAAAGCGGCTCCACCGAGGCGCGCGACAGGACGGCGGTCGAAACAGCCAGCACGGCAAAGCCCGCTTCTCCCATCATCAGTCCGTTCGGATGGCGACTGTCGAACAAGCGGTCTTGTTCCTGCCAGGTTTCGACGATGGTCGGACACAGGGTGGATTCGCATCCAAGCAGCAACAGGGCGCGCATTCCGTCCACCATGCGGAATGCTTCCAGTACGCCGAGCGCATTTGCATCGTCGGCGGCGGCCAGCAATTCCAGTTCGATCTGTTGTGACGGCAGGCCAAGGCCGGCCAAGCGCTGTTCGAGGTACAGCAGCGCAAGCTGACGCTCGCCGATGTCGAGCAGGTCGGACATCAGCAGCTTTACCTGAAGCCGGAAAGGATCCGGCATTTCGGTTGGGATGCCGGAGGCGCCACGCAATGTCGACAGCGCCGTCGACCGCGTCGCCTCGGTTTGAGCTGACGGGCGTAGCAGCGGCCATTCCGCCAGAATCCGGTCGAGCAGCGGGCCGAGCATGGCGATCGTGCGGAGGAAAGTGTCGCGCTGCGCGTAGCCCGACAGCGAGGTGCCGGCGAGGGTGGCGGCAATGGCGTCAAGCTGTTGCCCGGCGGTGGCGCAGTCCAGACCGTCAATGCGGCTGCTCATTGCGGGGAAGCCCTGCGCGTCGGGCAGCAACGAGTCGGGCCGGGGTCGGATCCGCTTTTGTTCCAGTGCGTCGAGCACCTGTGTCGCATCCTCACCCAGACTGGTCGTCAGCCAGGCGGCGAGCAGTGGCAAGCCTGGAACGGGCAAGGCCGGGGTGGGAGCATCGACAGTGGCTGTCTCCGGCACGGAGCCGTCGCGTTTTCGTGCCCGGCGGTGCAGCACGAACAACAGCGTGCCGGCCAGCAGCAGTGGCAGCATCACCAGGTAAAGCACCA
>CBIHOK010000037.1:0-25474 GCA_966211575.1 uncultured Noviherbaspirillum sp. | reverse complement strand
TAGCCGGCGCTTTTGGCACGCAAGCCGGCAATCGTCTGCGTCGGCGTCAGCACCTCCGGGTCGAGCGCCAGCTCGATCAGCGCCGGCTTGCCGGCATTCCTGGCGCGCTCGAACGCCGGCGCGAAATCCTCGGTGCGCTCGGCGCGCTCGCCATGCGCGCCGTAGGCACGGGCCAGTGCCGCGAAATCGGGATTGTGAAGATCGGTGCCGTGCACGCGGCCGGGGAAATGGGTTTCCTGGTGCATGCGTATCGTGCCGTAGATGCCGTTGTTGACGACCACGAATACGATGTTCAATCCGTAGCGCACCGCGGTCGCCAGTTCCTGCCCGTTCATCATGAAACAGCCGTCACCGTTCCACGACAGCACGAAGCGGTCGCGGTGGACGATCTTGGCCGCGACCGCGGCCGGCACGCCGTAACCCATGCAGCCGCTGGTCGGAGCGAGCTGGCTGCGGAAGCCGGGATAACGGAAATAGCGGTGCATCCAGGTGGCGTAATTGCCGGCGCCGTTGGTGATGATCACGTCGTCCGGCAGCGTGGCCTGCAGGTAGCGCATGATGTCGCCCATTTGCAGAGGGCCGGGGACGGGTGCCGGCGCGGCGTGCTGTTCGTATTCGCGGCGGGCGGCGGCTGCCGTGTCGGCCCAGGCGTCCGAGGGCACCACCAGGTGCGAAAGGGCGTCGGCAATCTGCGGCATCGCGGCGTTGATCGGCAACGTCGCGCGATAAATCTTCCCCAACTCGTCGATGCCCGCATGCACATGGATCAGGCATTGCTGCGGCACCGGGATGTCGAGCAGCGTGAAACCGCTGGTGGTCGCTTCGCCCATGCGGGCGCCGATCACCAGCAGCGTATCGGCGTCACGGATACGCGCGGCCAGCGCCGGGTTGATGCCCAGACCGACATCGCCGGCGTAGTTCGGATGGCGGTTGTCGAACAGGTCCTGGAAACGGAACGCACAGGCCACCGGCAACCGGTTGTTTTCGATGAAGCGCCGCATGTTGCCGACCGCGCGCGCATTCCATCCGCCGCCACCCAGGATCACCATCGGCCTCCGCGACGCCGCCAGCAGATCGCGCAGCCTTTCGATGTCACGCGGCGCCGGCGAGGGCTGGGCTGCCTGGGCCGGCAGCGCGTCGGCCACCGTGGCGGAACCGAACAACACGTTTTCCGGCAATGCGAGCACCACCGGTCCGGGTCGTCCCGACACCGCGAGCGCGAACGCGCGATTGATGTATTCGGGGATGCGGTCGGCGCGGTCGATCTGCGCGACCCATTTCGCGATCGAACCGAACATGCGGCGGTAGTCGATCTCCTGGAAGGCTTCACGGTCGACGCAGTCGTCGCCGACCTGGCCGACCAGCAGGATCATCGGCACCGAATCCTGCGCGGCATTGTGCACGGCGATGCTGGCATTGCAGGCGCCGGGCCCGCGCGTGACCAGGCAGATGCCGGGACGGCCGGTGAGCTTGCCGTAGGCATCGGCCATGAAGGCAGCGCCGCCCTCCTGGCGGCACACGTGCAGCGCGATACGGTCGCGCCGCTCGTACAGACCGTCGAGCAGCGGCAGATAGCTTTCGCCCGGTACGCAAAAGACGGTGTCGACGCCATTGGCGGCGAGCGCGGCGGCGAGAATGTGGCCACCCAGTCGCGGGGTGGGGAGTGTCGTTTCCACAGCGGAATGCATGATAGGAATGAATTGCCTGGCAGTTCGAAAAAGGTGCGCCGGGCGGGCGCCGCGCACCCGCCGTAGAAGCGAGCGGCTATTTGAGCAGTCCCGCCTCGCGATAATATTTTTCGGCGCCGGGATGCAGCGGCACCGGCGAGCCCTGGAACGCGGTTTTCTCGGCGATGCCGCTGGCCGCCTTGTGCGCGGCCACCATGCGGTCGAGGTGCTGGAACATCGCCTTGGTCATCTTGTACACGGTCTCGCTGGACAGGTCGGAGCGGGTGACCAGGAAATTGCGGATGGCGGCGGTCGGAACGACTTGCTGCTGGCCGATATAGGTTTGCGCCGGAATCACGCCGGGCTGGTAGGCAGGATCGCCGATTTTTTCCACCACTTCGGGCGGAATCGGAATGAACACGATATTGACCGATGAAGACAGGTCGCGGATCGATGCCATCCCCAGGCCGCCCGACTGCAGGGTGGCGTCGAGCTGGCGGTTCTTCATCAGCTCGACCGATTCGCCGTAGGGCAGGTATTCGGTTTTCGCGAAATCGCTGAACGACAGGCCGGCCGCCTTGAAAATCTCTTGCGCGTTGATCATGTTGCCGGAATTCGGCGCACCGACCGAGACGCGCTTGCCTTTCAGATCGGCCAGCGTCTTGATACCGGAATCGGCCGACGCGATGACGTGGATGTAGTTGGTGTAGAGGCCGGCGATCGTGCGCAGCTTCTTCAACGGCGTCTTGAAGCCGGCTTCCGCGTTGCCCTTCCAGGCATTCGACAGCGTATCGCCCATGCTGAACGCGACCTCGCCGCGCCCGGCCTGCAGCATGTTCAGGTTTTCCAGCGAAGCCTTGGTTGCCTGCACCGATACCTTGGCGTTCGGCATGGCCTGGCCGTACAGCTGCGACAGCGCGACGCCGAGCGGATAGTAGATGCCGCTGGTGCCGCCGGTCAGCACGTTGACGTAGTGCTGCGCGTTTGCCGGCGCGGCGATGGTCGCCAGCGCGGCTACGCAAGTCAGTATTGCGATGCGAATCGTTTTCTTCATTGGCTCCTCCATTATCTGTGTTGCCACGGCTGTCGCCGGCCCGCGGGATGCGCGGTCATCGCCGCAATCCCGGGCCTCATTCTGGAGCAGTGCCGCGGCAATCCACAAACGATATAAAATCAGCAACCAGTGAGTTTTTCTCATCCTCCGCACCCAGGTTTCGATGTCCCGGAAAATCCCCAGCATGAAAGCGCTGTTGGCGTTCGACGCGGCCGCGCGCCATCAGAGCTTCACCCACGCGGCGCAGGAGCTTTCGCTGACCGAAGGCGCGGTGTCGCGTCAGATCGCCAGCCTGGAAGGCAGCCTGGGTATCCGGCTGTTCGACCGGGTGCGAAACCGCGTGACGCTGACGCAATCTGGCCAGGTCTATGCGGAACAGGTGCGGAACAGCCTGGAACGGATCGAGCGCGACGCGCTGCAGATCATGGCCCATGAAGGCAAGGGCGGCGTGATCGAGCTGGCGGTACTGCCGACCCTGACCTCGCAGTGGTTGCTGCCGCGCCTGGCGGCGTTCTATGCGCGCCATCCGGATATCACGATCAACATGAGCGTGCGCACCAGCCTGTTTCTGTTCCAGGGCACGCCATTCGATGCTGCGCTGCATTTCGGCGAGCCGACCTGGCCGGGAACCGAGGCGCACTACCTGTTTGGCGAGGAATCCGTGCCGGTCTGCCGCCCCGGGCTGGTCCGCGGCAGCGGCGGGCGGGCGCCCGATGCGCGCGCGCTGGCCCGCTACCCGCTGCTGCACGGTGCCACCCGGCTCATGGATTGGCAGCACTGGTTTGCCGCAGCCGGCGTGAGCGACATCAATGCGATGAAGGGCGCGCGCTTCGAGCTGCATTCGCTGCTGATCAGCGCCGCCTGCGCGGGCCTGGGCATTGCGCTGCTGCCGCGCTTCCTGGTCGAAGAACAGCTGCGGGCGGGAAGCCTGGTGATACCGGTCGACCGGCCGCTTCGCAGCAGCCAGGCCTATTACCTGGTATGCCGGGAAGACCGCCGCTCCTCGCGCCCGCTCACGCTGTTCCGCGAATGGCTGCAGGCGCAGGCCGCACAGTTTCGCGAGTACGCAGCGGCGCCCGCGCGGCACTGATGCGGCGTTCCGGCAGTACCACGAACTCTCGTTCGCGCACCGGCCGGGGTTGGACGCGATATTTTCTGCGAGGTTAGAGCGGGAGCCGACGGCGTCCGTCCGGCGTATCGATCTGCGCGACCAGCCGCGGCGCGCCCCCGTCCGGGCTGGCGGCCACCGTGACCGGGGCGTCGAGACAAATCGATGCGAGCAGCCGCTCGACTCGCTGCGGCCGCGGATGAAAGATCTCCAGCCGGGCGAGTGCCAGGCCGAGGTCCGGCAGCGTCGCCGCCGGGTGCTGCCCGGTTTGCCACTGGATGAGCGCGGGAGCGACGCCATCGAGCGGCACGCACCCATCGGCCGGGATCGTGATCAGCCAGTCGAGCATACCGCGCGTCATCGGCTCGATATCGCCGAGCGGTTCGGTCGCCTGCGCGGCGCTGGCGCGGATATCGGTGCTGCGCGCCACCCAGGTCGAGAGGGCCGGCGGCGCGTCGGCCGCGCGCGCATCCAGGCCGAACCAGCGCGGCCGTCCCGGATGGCCGGCGGCGGGATCGATGGCGATCACTTCCAGGAACAGCGTATCGCCCAGGCGCAGCAAAAGATTATGGGTACCCATGCGCGGATGGCAACCACCCGGCTGCGGCGCGACGCCCAGCGCCTGCCGCACGAAAGCCGCCCCGGCTTCGAGGGCGGCGGCGGTAACGGTGATGTGGTCGATGCGGCAGGATGGCATGACGGACTCCGGTATCGCGCCCAGTATAGATCAAGCCGCGCGGGCCTCCTTCAGCTCGGTGCGCGCATGCCCCGTCACCAGGAAGGCGGCGCGCACGGCCAGCATGCCCATCAGGCCCGCCACCAGCAGATCGGGCCAGCCGCTGCCGGTGCCGAACACGCCCAGCGCGGCCAGCATCACCGCCACGTTGCCGATCGCATCGTTACGCGTGCACAGCCAGACCGAGCGCATGTTGGCGTCGCCGTTACGGTACGCGAACAGCAGCACGGCTACCAAGCCGTTTACCGCCAACGCGACAAAACCGATCGCGCCCATCGCTTCGGCCGCGGGCACCGTTCCGTGCGCCAGATGCCAGGCGCTGACCGCCAGCACCAGCATGCCGTAGGTACCCATCGTCACGCCCTTGGCCAGCGCAGTACGCGAGCGCCATACCGGCGCCAGCCCCAGCACGAACAGCGAGACCGCGTAGTTCGCCGCATCGCCGAAAAAATCCACCGCGTCGGCCAGCAGCGAAGCGGAGCCGGCCCGCCAGCCGCCGCCCATTTCAACCAGGAACATCAGGGCGTTCAGCACCAGCGCAATCCAGAGTATGCGACGGTACTTCGGGTCGACGGGCGGCTTTTCCGAAGAGCAAGAACCATTGCAGCAAGCAGACATCCGATCTCCTTTTTTCATCTATAGTGAAAGCTAAACCCTGTAGTCACTCCAGGGTCAAGCGGTTCGGATGATCTCGATGCGGAGGATGGCAATGCGTATAGGCGAACTGGCGCGGCAGGCGGGAACCGACGTGGAAACCGTGCGCTACTACGAGAAGGCGGGTTTGCTGGACGAGCCCGGCAGGAATACTGCCGGTTACCGCGAATACCGGGATGCGCATCGCGAGCGTCTGCAATTCATCCGGCACTGCCGCTCGCTGCAGATGCCGCTGGCCGACATCCGCATGCTGCTCGATTTGCAGGAGCATCCGGCCACCGGGTGCCAAAGAGTGAACGATCTGCTCGACCGACACATCCACCGCATCCGCGAACAGGTACGAGCGTTGCGCCTGCTGGAAACAAGATTGGCGGCGCTGCGGCGCGCCTGCTGCGAACCCGGGGCGGTACATGAATGTCCGATCCTTCGCAACCTGGCGGAAACGGGCGAAGGCAGCGCTTGCGCATGCCATGCCGCCGTGCAGCCGAACCGCTAGTGCCCCGCGGCAAATAACCACTGCGTACCGGCCCCGCACTATGCCGGGAAGTTGACCAGCGGTCGCTCCCTGATTAATATCTGTGTTTCCGCAAGGAAATATTTATAACAAAAGATTTCTCTCCACGTTCTTTCCAGAGGTGACTCGGAAGTTTCGAGGGAAAGAGCGACCAGCTGGCAACCCCCACCCGGTTCAGCCCGAGGCGCCGCAGCACGGAAGACAAATGCATTTGCGACAGTACGGCATGTTCGCCTGCTTGTAGCGGAAAAGAATATGAATCTTGACCATGCAAGCCCATCCTGTGAAGAGTAACGCTGCGCCTCACTTGGCGGCAGCGCTCGGCCGGCTGGCCGATCTGTCGACCCGGTTTACCTGGACCACCGATGCCGACGATCGCTGCATCTACCTGAATCCGTTCCCCGCCATCGATACGCAGGCCCTGCAAGGCATGCCTCTTTCGGCCTGGTGGCAATGCATTCATCCGGACGACCGCGAACGCGTCCGGCGCAGTTTCAAGGAAGCCAAGGCGCAGCGCACCGGCTACCAGCTCGAATACCGGGTGCTGCGCAGCGACGGCAGCGCGCGCTGGGTGATCAGCATCACCGTGCCGCGCCTGGGAGCGAATGGCGACTTGCTGGGCTTCGACGGCGCCGTGGTGGACGTGAGCGCCCAGCGCGAGCAATCGCATTACTTGAGCGAAAGCGAGGCGCGCCACCGGCTGCTGGCCGAAAGCAGCGCCGACCTGATCAGCCACTACTCGGCGGAAGGGCGTTACATCTATGTATCTCCTTCCTACGGACGCATGCTGGGCTACCATCCCTCCGAACTGCTTGGCTTGCCCGCCAATGACCTGCTCCACCCGGATGACAGGAAGACGATGCGCGACGAGATAGAGCGCCAGGTGGCCACCGGTTCGGAAAGCCGCGTGATCGAAATCCGCAAGCGCCACAAGAACGGGTCTTACACCTGGATGGGCACCAGGGCCAGCGTGCTGGCGGATCCCGCCACGCGCGAAGTGCTGGGCGTGGTCGCGATTGCGCGCGAAATCACCGCCGAGCGCGAGGCCAAGGAGGAACTGAAAAAGCGCGAAGAGCAGTTCCGCAGCCTCACCCGGCTATCGTCCGACTGGTATTGGGAAACCGACGAGCAGGGGCGCTTTTCCTCCAATTCGGAAGGCCTAGAATGGTTGCTGGGTGTGCCCTCCGGCTACCTGCTCGGCAAGACGCTGCGCGAGATGGCAGCCGATACCGAGCACCCGGCGCTGCGCGAGCGCGATAGGCACGTACAGCAGCGGCAGCCGTTCCGGAACATTCAATATCCGTGCCGCGCGCTGACTGACGAGCGGATACGCTGGATCAGCATATCCGGCGAGCCGGTGTTTCGCAACGGCAGCTTCACCGGCTATCGCGGCGTCGGCCGCAACATCACCGACGAAGTCGAGCTGGCCGCCGAACTGGCGCGCCTGGCGGACGTACATCGCGCGCTGATCGAGAATTCGCTGGACATCATGGTCGCGCTCGATCGCGACGGGCGCTACCTGCACGCGAACGCGGCAGTCCGCGAATTGCTCGGCTACGAACCGGCCGAGGTGATCGGACGGCACTACGCCGAATTCCTGGTTCCCGACGAGCTGGAGCGGGTGGCCGCCGTCGGCAGGACTCTGCGGCAGGGCAGCAACACGGTGCACGATTTCGAGACGCGCTGGTATCGGAAGGACCGCAGCGTGGTCCGGCTGTCGTGCTCGATTCGCTGGTCGAGCCAGACCAATATTCTTTACATGACCGCGCGCGACGTGACCGAGCGCCACCGGGTGCGCGCGGAATTGCAGAAATCGAAGGATGAACTGGTCGACGTGCTGGAAAGCATAGGGGATGCCTTCTTCGCGCTGGACCGCGACTGGCGCGTCACCTACGCCAACCAGAAAACCGCCGACTTTCTCGGCACGCCCAAGCAGGCGCTGCTCGGCAGGACGCCCTGGGAAGTGCTGCCGGATTTCCGCAATTCCCGCTTCTTCCCCTGTTACGAAAAGGCGGTGCGAACCGGTGAAGCGGTGTTCGTCGAGGATTACTTCGAGCCGGCCGATGCCTGGATAGAAGTGCGTGCCTATCCGCATACCGAAGGGCTGTCGGTGTTTTTTCACGACGTCAGCGCGCGGCGGCGCGCGGAAGAGGCGATGCGCGAGGGCGAACGGCGGCTGCGCGGCATCCTGGACATGACGCCGGCCGGCTATCTGCTGACCGATGCCCAGGGCGTCATCAGCGAAGTCAACCCGGCCATGTGCGCAATCAGCGGCTACCCGGAAGCGGAACTGCGCGGACGCGACATCATGCAGCTGCTGCCCTCATGCCCGCTGAACGGCGCGCTCCGGCAGAAAGGCGGCCCGACCACCGTGCACGGGAAGGAAACCGTGATCCTGCGGCGCGACGGCAACCTGGTCTACGTGCTGACCAACATCAGCATCGAACGCGATGCCGACGGATTCGGGCAGTCGCTGGCTGCGTTCGTCACCGACATCACCGAACGCAAGAAGGTTGAAGCCGAGATGGAGCAGCTCGCGACGCACGATTCGCTCACCGGCCTGCCGAACCGTGCGCAGATCAACCGGCGGCTGCAACAGATGCTGGAAAGCGCGCCTGAAGGGAGTACGATCGCGGTGATGTTCATCGACCTGGACGGCTTCAAGGAAATCAACGATTCGATGGGCCACGCCTCCGGCGACCTGCTGCTGCAGGCGGTATCGAACCGCCTGCGCCAGGTGATGCGGCCGAGCGACATCGTGGCGCGCCTCGGCGGCGACGAGTTCATCGCCGCCGCGCCCTGCTCCGACGGCGAAGCGTCGGCTTGCGCGATCGCCGCGAAGCTGCTCGATGCGCTGGACACGCCGTTCGACATCGACGGCCAGGAAACCTTCGTCACCGCCTCGATCGGCGTCAGCATGTATCCGCGCGACGGCGGCAGCAACGAACTGCTGTTCCAGAACGCCGATACCGCGATGTACCGGGCCAAGGCGGCCGGCCGCAACTGCTATCGGCTGTTCGAGTCCGACATGCGGGTGGCGGCGCAGGCGCGCATGACGATAGAACGTTCGCTGCGGCGCGCACTGGAGCGCGACGAATTCACGCTGCGCTACCAGCCGCGCATCAACCTGAAGACGATGGAAGTCACCGGCATGGAAGTGCTGCTGCGCTGGCAGCATCCGGAATACGGCTGCGTGCCGCCGCTGCAGTTCATCCCGATCGCCGAGGAGCGCGGCTTCATCGTGCCGATCGGGCGCTGGGTGCTGGAACAAGCCTGCCGCCAGACCAGCCGCCTGATGGCGCGCTTCGGGCGGCCGCTGCACGTGTCGGTGAACCTGTCGGCGCGCCAGCTGAAATGCACGGATTTGCTGCAACAGGTGACCGGTGCGCTGCAGGCGGCGCGCTTCCCGGCCCGCCTGCTGGAACTGGAGCTGACCGAAAGCGCGCTGATCGACGACATCGAAGTCTCTGCCAGCATGCTCAAGCAGCTCAAGACGCTGGGCGTGCGGCTATCGGTGGACGATTTCGGCACCGGTTATTCGGCGCTGTCCTACCTGCGCCGCTTCCCGCTCGACATCCTGAAGCTCGACCGCTCGTTCCTGCACAAGGAATCGGACGGCGTGGGGAGTTTCGAATTCATCAAGGCCTTCATCGACATGGCGCATGCATTGCGGCTGTCGGTGGTCGCGGAAGGCGTGGAAGACGAGGAAACCGCGGCATTCCTGCGCGGCTCGGCCTGCGACGAAGCGCAGGGCTTCCTGTTCGCCAAGCCGCTCACGCTGGAAGAGTTCGAAGACTTCCTGGCGCAGCGCCCCGGATACGGCCGGCGCTTCGCGCCGCCGCGCTGAACGCCGTACAATCCGGGAGAATTTCCCTCCAGGAGACGGCCGATGAGCGCTGCGCGGCACTCACCGTCAGGCATACGCCTGCTGCACTTGCTGCGGCTGACGCCGCTTTTGCTGACGCTGCTGCGCGCGCTGCTTGCGCCGGTCATGCTGGCGATTGCGGTGACTTCGGCAGCCCCCGCGGCATTCGCGGCCTGCCTGCTGGTCGCCTTCCTGTCCGACGTGTTCGACGGCAAAATCGCACGCCGGCTCGGTATCGCCACACCCGGATTGCGTCGCCTCGACAGCATCGCCGACACCGTTTTCTACGTTGCCGCAGCCGCCTGCGCCTGGCTGCTGCACCCGCAAGCGATCGTTTCCCATCGCACCGCACTGACCGCATTGCTGCTGCTGGAACTGGGCCGCTATGCATTCGACCTGCGCAAGTTCGGCAAGGAAGCGAGCTACCACATGTGGAGTTCCAAACTGTGGGGCATCTTCCTGTTTCTCGGCTTCTTTTCGCTGCTGGTGGCCGGCAGCGACAGCGTCCTGGTGTCGCTCGCGATTTACCTCGGCTTGCTGGCCGATATCGAGGGCCTCGCGATTTCACTGGTCTTGCCGCACTGGATCAATGACGTGCCGACGCTGTTCCACGCGCTGGCGATCCGCCGGCGCGCGGTCTCCACGAATCCGCTTGACCCTGACGTTACGTAAGGCAGGATGATCGGACGCTGACGCATCCCACTCACCAGCCCGGAGAACCAGACATGCTCGATACCCTGCCCAACGATCAGCCCAGCCAACCCGGCCAGCCTGCTTCCAGCGACACCGGCGTGCTGCAGGCCGGCCGACCGAGCCGCACCGCGCTGCAGGTTGCCGCGCTGCGCGCGGCCCATCAATTGCTGGACGATCCGCTTGTATTGGACGATCCGCTGGCGCTGCCCATCCTCGGCGCCGAACGCGCCGCCGCGCTGCGCGCCGATCCGTTCCAGTACAACGAGCCGATGCGGCGCACGCTGCGCGCATCGCTGGCGGTACGCAGCCGGCTGGCGGAAGACGAACTGGCGCGCGCGCGGCAACAGGGCGTCACGCAGTACGTGGTGCTGGGCGCGGGTCTGGATACTTTCGCCTATCGCAACCCGTATGGCGAAGCGCTGCAAGTCTTCGAAGTCGATCACCCGGCTACCCAGGCCTGGAAGCGCGAGATGCTGCGCGACGCCGGGATCGCGGCGCCGCCCGGCCTGCACTTCGTGCCCACCGATTTTTCGTGCGACACGCTCGCCGCCACTCTGGCCGCCGCCGGTTTCCGCAGCGACCGCCCGGCCTTCTTTTCCTGGCTGGGCGTGACGGTGTACCTGGACAGCGCGGCGGTAATGGACACCTTGCGTTTTGTCGCCACGCTGCCGCCGGGAAGCGGAATCGTGTTCGACTACCGGCTCGACGCAACGCTGATGACACCGCTGGAAACGCTGGTGCTGGGCAACATGGCGCAGCGCGTGGCCGAACAGGGCGAGCCCTGGAAAAGCGCGTTCGCGCCGGCGGCGCTGGCCGAACAGTTGCATGCGCTCGGTTTTCGCGAGCTGGAAGATCTCGGCGCGGACCAGTTGAACGCGCGCTACCTGGCGCGGCGCAAGGATGGCTTGCGCAAGGGCGGCGGGTTCCGGCTGATGTGCGCCTGGCGCTGAGACCGCCCGCCGGATACCTCAACTGGCCCGGGAATTCGGCCGGTCCACACGCTTTCGGGCTTTCGGCTACACTCGATTTCCTGTTCCCGGACCCTGGAAATTCGCGATGCTGACCACTTCCCGCCCCCCCGAACTGAAATCCGTGCTGATTGCCAGCGGCGTGGTGCTGACGTTGGCGATGGGCGTACGCCACGGCTTCGGTTTCTGGCTGCAGCCCATTTCCCAGGCGCATGGCTGGACCCGGGAAACCTATTCGCTGGCCCTGGCGCTGCAAAACCTGATGTGGGGCGCATTCGGCCCGCTGGCGGGGATGGCGGCCGACCGCTACGGCACTGCCCGGGTAGTGATCGCGGGCGCCCTGTTCTACCTCGGCGGCCTGCTCTGGATGGCGCTGGTCAACCAGCCGACCGCGTTCGTGCTGGGCAGCGGCATGCTGATCGGCGCCGCGCTGGCCTGCACCGCGTTCGGCGCGGTCAGCGGCATTATCGGCCGCAGCGCGCCGCTGGAAAAGCGCTCGTGGGCATTCGGGATTTCGTCGGCGGCCGGCTCGTTCGGCCAGTTCATGATGATGCCCATCGAACAGCAACTGATTTCGGCGGCAGGCTGGCAAGGAGCGTTCTATATCCTGGCGGCGCTGGTGGGGCTGGTGATGCTGCCAATGTCGTTCGGCCTGCGCGAACCGCCGGCGGAAAAAGCCGCCGGACCGCAGCAGGGCGCGTTCGACGCGATGCGCGAGGCATTCGGCTATCGCCCGTTCCAGCTGCTGGTGGCCGGCTATTTCGTATGCGGCTTCCAGGTGGTGTTCATCGGCGTGCACATGCCAGCCTACCTGCGCGACAAGGGAGTGACGGATCCCAAGGTCGCGGTGCTGGCGCTGGCGCTGATCGGGCTGTTCAACATCTTCGGCTCCTACTATGCAGGCAAGCTCGGCGGCATCCTGCCCAAGCGCTACCTGCTGTCGAGCATCTATATCACGCGCGCGCTGGTGATTTCGCTGTTCCTGCTGGCGCCGCTGACGCATTGGTCGGTATACATTTTCTCGGCGGCGATGGGGCTGATCTGGCTATCCACGGTGCCGCTGACCAACGGTTTGGTGGCCGCGATGTTCGGCGTGCGCCATTTGTCCATGCTGTCCGGCGTAGTGTTCTTCTCGCACCAGGTAGGCAGCTTCCTCGGGGTCTGGCTGGGCGGCTACCTGTATACGCTGCAGGGCAATTACAACACGGTGTGGGGCATCACGATCGCGCTCGGCGTGTTCGCCGCGCTGGTGCATCTGCCGATCAGCGAGAAACCGATCGTACGGTTGCCGGCCGCGGCCGCCTGATACCGGAGCCGCGATGCGCGCGATGTTGCCACGACTCTTGCCACGATTCGTACAGCGGCTGTTGCTGGGCGCGGCACTGGTGCTGGCACTGGCGCTCGGCTTCGCCGCCTACTTGCGGCCGGCGTTCATCGTGGACCTTGCCAACCGCATCGTGCTGTGTTTTTGAGCGGCGCCTGATCAACCGGTGCCGCGCAGCGCGCTTTCCATCTTTTCCCGGTCCAGTTCGCCGGCCCAGGCGGCGATCGCCGCGCACGCGACCACGTTGCCGATGATGTTGGTGAGCGTGCGGCATTTCAGCAAGCGCTCGATGCCGATCAGCAGCGCCATGCTGCCGAGCGGCAGCAGCGGCAAGGCGGCGACGATCGCCGACAGCGTCAGGAAAGCCGAGCCGGCGACGCCGCTGGCGCTTTTCGACAGCAGCGTCGCCACCGCCAGCGCGGTCAGCAGCTGCAGCGGCGTCGGCGCGATATCGAGCGCCTGCAGCAGGAACATCAGGGCGGCGGCCAGGTAGACCTTGGTGCCGTTCAGGTTGAACGAATATCCGGTAGCCAGCGCCAGCCCCACCACCGATTTCGAGCAGCCGGCGCGCTCCATCTTGTCCATCAGCTGCGGCAGCACCGACAGCGAGGCACTGGTGCCGATCACGACCAGCAGCTCCTCGCGCACGTAGCCGATCAGCCGCCACAGGCGCAGTCCCGCCAGGCGCGCCAGCACGCCCAGCGCCAGCACGATGAACAGGGCACTGGCCAGGTACAGGGTACCGAGCAGCGCCAGCAGCGGCCCGATCGCCAGCACGCCGTAACGGCCGACGGTGAACGCGATCGCGCCGAACGCGGCGAGCGGGGCGAAGCGCGCGACGAAGCGCACCAGGCGATTGAACAGTGCGCCGACGGCGGCAATTGCACCGGTGACGGGGCGCGCGCGTTCGCCCGCGTACAGCAGCAGCAAGCCGGACGCCAATGCGATCAACAGCACCAGCAGCACGTTGGCGCCGCCGAACGCGTGCGCAATGTGTGCAAGGTGTGCCAGCGGCACAGTGTCGGTGCGCGCGGGCGACACCGCGGCGGCAATGCCGGCGCTCTCGATATGCAGCCCGCGGCCCGGGTGCAGCAGCGCCGCCACCGCCAGCCCGGTCAGCAGCGCGGCGGCCGACAACAGTTCAAAGCAGATCATGGCCTTGACGGTCAGGCCGCCGAGCCGGCGCAAGCCGCGCATGCCGGCGACGCCGCCGGCCACCGTGCAGAACACGATTGGCCCCACGCACAGCTTGATGGCAAAAATGAATGCATCGCCGAGCGGCTTCATCGCAATCCCGAGCGCCGGGTCCGCGTGGCCGAGCATGACGCCGGCGGCAAGCGCCAGCAGCATCAGCAGGAATGGTGGCGGGCGCAGGAATCGATGCATGCAACAAGGACCGGTGACGGCGGGGTTCCGGCAGTTTACCGGAATCGCAGGCCGCGTCGGCACGCATGATCAAAGTAAAATAACGCACTGCCGCGCAGCGGCGGAATCCAGCAACAAGCAATGGAGACGGCCGGAGGCACCCAGCATGGAACTGAGGCACTTGCGCTACTTCGTGGTGGTCGCCGAAGAACTGCATTTCACCCGCGCCGCGGAACGGCTGGGCATGCAACAGCCGCCGTTGAGCCAGCAGATACGCGCGCTGGAACAGGAGCTGGGTTTCGAGCTGTTCCGGCGCCATCCGAAAGGAGCCGACCTGACCGCCGGCGGCACCGTATTCCTGCAGGAGGCGCGCGCGATCCTGGCCGGAGTGGACGCGGCAGCCCGGCGTGCCGCGCGCGCGGCCGACGGTTCCGAAGGCACGGTCTCGATCGGCGTCACCAGTTCCTCGGTCGCGCATCCGATACTGCCCGACATCCTGCGCGCCTATCGCGTCCGCTATCCGAAGGTCAGCCTCGACCTGCGCGAAGGGAATGCGGCCGAGCTGACCGAAGCGATCGACAGCGGCAAGCTGGATGCCGCCTTCCTGCGCCAGCCGGTGCGGCGGCCGGCGCGGCTGGCGTTCCATCAAGTACTGGAAGAAGACATGCTGCTGGTGCTGCCGGCAGATCACCGGCTCCTGCAGAGCCGGACGGACAGCGTCACGCCGACGATCGCGCTGTCCGAACTGGCCGACGAAAACTTCATCCTGGTGCGCAAGCACGGCGCGCCGGGCATGTATTCCAATCTTGTGCAGGCTTGCGAGCAAGCCGGCTTCACGCCGCGCATCGTGCATGAGATCGACCGCATGCTCACCAACATCAGCCTGGTTGCGGCCGGCGTCGGCATCTCCGCGGTGCCGGCATCGATGCGCGAGTTCCACAAGGAGCGCGTCGTGTATTGCCGGATAAGCGGCCCGCGCGAACTGCTGGTGGCGCCTATCCACCTGGTGTACCGGCACGAGGAACAGGCGCCGGCAGTAGTGAATTTCCTGGAATTGGGAAGAAGCTGGAAGTAGGGAATTCACGTCCTCGCCGGTATCGCAACGGAATGTTGGATATCGGGAGTGGATTCGACCCGCCTTCTGCCTGTCGCCCGCGTCTACGGCACGCCAGCCATTCCATTTCCCTGGTTCTTATTGTCATTGATTAACAGTGGAGCACAAAACTATTGCTCCGATATCTTTCTCGCAAAAATAGGCGGAACGAAGAATGGATATGAATGATCTGAGCTAGAGTTCGCGCAATAGTCGTTGTCCGATAGAGAGTTAAGTTCCCTATTCTCACTATTAGAGTCACTACCAAAGCCAGTCAACTTCAAGACGAGGAAAATTCCGATGACATCCAATCTGAAATCCGCAAAGCAGGCAATCCAGGCAGAACTTAGTCATGCGAGAGAAGGCGTTACTTACTACACCGCACGGGTAGAGGCGCTGGAAATTGCTTTGCTGCAGTTGGAGAACGTGGAAGGGAGCGACGGTGCCGGCACGCGCGGGCGCAAGACCGCGTCCGAGAGCGCGGCAGGCGCGCATCGGGCCAGGCCGGGGCGGCCGGCCGGCAAGAACGCGCAGGCACAGCGCAGCAAGAACAGCGCCCACCGCACCAAGCGCCGCGCCCGTCGCGATACCGCAGGATTGCCCGCCACCGGCGGCGATTTCTGGCTGAAGCTGGTCAGCGAGCAGCCGAAGTCCGCTGTGGATATCTCGAACGCCGCCGCCGAGGCCCTGGGAATAGACGCGGATCAGAAGGAACAGATCCAGAAGCTGAAGCAGCGGGTATCGCCGGCGCTGGCCAGCCTGCTGTCCGCGCACAAGATCCAGGACAGCGGCGCCGGGCGCGAGCGCCGCTTCTTCAAGACCGGCGAACACCACGCCTAGCAGCCGGCGGGGAATTCGCTTCAGCCGGTCCGCGCCAGCGCCTCGGCGGCCCGATGGGCGACGATATCGGCGATCGATACGATGGGGAAGCCATGACGGCTGGCGAAGCGGGCGATCTGTTCGCCACGCATCATGCTTCCGTCTTCGTTCATCAGCTCACACAGCACGGCGGCCGGCTTGAGGCCGGCGAGCCGCGCCAGGTCCACCGATCCTTCGGTATGGCCACGCCGTTCAAGCACGCCGTTTTCGCGGGCGCGCAACGGAAACACATGCCCGGGGCGCACAAGGTCTTCCGGGCGCGCCTGGTCGGCGATCGCAGCGCGTATCGTGGTGACCCGGTCGCGCGCCGAAACGCCGGTCGTCACCCCTTCCCTGGCTTCGATGGATACCGTGAAGGCGGTACCGTAGCGGCTTTGGTTTTCCGCTGTCATCGGCGGCAAGCGCAGCTTCTGTAAAACCGCGCCCGGAAGACAGAGGCATACGATGCCGCTGCATTCGCGAACCAGCAGCGCCATCGTTTCCGTTGTGATCTTTTCGGCGGCCACGATGAGATCCGCTTCGTTCTCGCGATCAAAATCGTCGAGCAGGATGACCGGGCGCCCCTCGCGCATTGCACACAGCGCTTGCTGCATGCGCACCGCGACATCGACGGTACCGGGGGAAAACAGGGAAATGGATTCAGACATTGAAACGCTCCTCGCCAGGTTTGCGACAAACGTTCCAGGGCAAAAAAGACGATAATCCGCGCGACGGCATTGCCGCAGCGCGGAGCATCATCACATCTTCTCTCATCCGGACTCTGACCGTCGGCCCTGGCTTCTCACCAGATCTGCTGACCCTGCAGGAACTGCAGGCGCTCGCGGGCTCGGTTCACGAGAACCATACCGCCGGTAGGGACTTCCACCCTGCCCTGAAGACGTGCTCTTGCCGGCTGCATGCCGGCTCGGCAAGTCTATCACGCGGCCGGTTCCCGCACCGGCGAGCGGTCGGACCTCGAAACCGCCGCCGGCTTCATTCACTCCGGTGGTCCGGCACCCTCCGCTTTTCGTTTTCTCAAGTCGGCGCAAACCGAAAAATCGGAGAGCGCCGGAACTAGCACACCCGGTTGATGAGCATGGCCAGGCCGTCGATCGTCACTTTCATCACGTCGGCCGGCTGCAGCATCATGCCGGCGGACAGGGTTTCGATGAGGATGGGAATATCGAAAACCAGGTCGCGCGTGTTCGTGGTAATTCTTGCCGACGCAGATTTTGGTCTAAATTGATTTTATTGGTTTTAAATTTGCACCAAATTATTAGCCTTTTCTAAAATATCAACGCAACTCCCGGCGAGATTTCCCTAGGGCGTTGAGAATTGTTGAACCAGAAAAACCAATCCACACCAATTTTGCTGATACTCGGTTATCATTTTGTGAATCCAGGAAAACTTTTGCCCCCATGTCCACCAAGCCCGATCCCGCTTACCTGCTGAAGGAAGCGCTGCTGAACAGTCTGCGCGACGAGCGCTGGCATCCCGGCGAGAAGCTGCCGACCGAACGCCAGATGAGCGAGACCTACGGAGTCGGCCGCTCCACCGTGCGCCGGGTGCTGCAGCAGTTGAAGGATTTGGGCCTGATCATCCAGATCGTCGGCAGCGGCACCTACGTGGCGCAGGACCTGGCGAGCAAGCTGCCGCCGGCGCCGGCCGCCGGCATGGCGATCAGTCCGGCCGAACTGATGGAAGCGCGGCTGATCTTCGAGCCGGGCCTGATCGACCTGGTGGTGCGCAACGGCACCGCGGCCGACTTCGACGACATGGAACAATGTTGCAGCAACGCCGAGTCGGCGCAGACGCTGGAACAGTTCGAGCACTGGGACGGCGCATTCCACCAGAAGATCGCCGACGCCACCCACAACAATTTCGTGATCAGCGTGTTCGACCTGATCGGCAAGGTGCGCGAGCGCAGCGAATGGGGTTTGCTCAAGCGCAAGAGCGTGACGCCGGAACGGCGCGATGCCTATCAGCGCGAGCACCGTGCCCTCTTGATCGCGCTGAAGAATCGCGATGCCGCTACCGCGCGCGACGCGATACAGTCGCACCTGGTGCGGGTCAGGCGCAACCTGTTCGACTACTAGCAGGGGCGCGTCACGTAGAATGAGGCGATGGAACTCACTCTGACCGAACTCGAACAGGCAATCAATTACTGGCGCGCGCTGCGCCCGTCGCGCGGAGAGGAATGCGCGCTGTCGCCGGAAGTCAATGCGCTGGCAAGCGTGTACGCCATCATGATTTTCGAGCACGCAACGGTGATTCCCTTCGACACTCTGCCCGCTTCCGCCCGACAATTGCTGGAAGCCTGGCGCAAGCGAGCCGCCTAACCCGGATATTTCATCAGACCGGCCCTTAAATTCCCAGCCATTTCGCCGCGTTCCGATGAAATATTCGGGCTGGCGGATTCGCTTCTTTTTGACGGCGGATGTCACATCTGCTCCATCCTTCTCGTCTTATGCATGGGCGGCTGCATGAAAGGCGAGAAGACATGCAGATGACCCGTATTGTCCGGCTGCTGCCGGGCCTGCGGCTGGCCGCGCCGGCAGTCTGGCAGCCCGGGCGGGAATGCATTTTCAAGCGAGGAGGACGTCAATGCTGGGATGGATCATACGGCGCCGGCTCGCCGCCTTTGAGCGGGCCTTTGACTACGATGCGACTTACATGCGGCAGATGCTGGAAACCAGCCGGCGGGGCTTCATGCGGTTTGTATCGATCATGAAAATGACGCGCCATCGCGAGGACCTGCCGCTGGAAGCATGGTACGCGGCCAAGATTGCAGCGACGCTGGCGGAGGATTGCGGGCCGTGCACGCAACTGGTGGTGAAAATGGCGGAGCAGGACGGGGTCGCGCCGGCCGTGCTGCGGGCCATCGTGGCGGGCGATGCGCAAGCCGCGGGCGACGACGCCGGCCTGGCACTGCGCTTCGCGCGCGCCGCGCTGGCGCACGAAGCGGCCGCCGATACGCTGCGCGCCGAGGTCGTCCACCGCTGGGGGCAGCGGGCGTTGCTGACGCTGGCCCTGGCCATCGCCGCTTCGCGGGTATTTCCGACCGTGAAATATGTACTGGGGCACGGCCAAAGCTGCAGCCGGGTGCGCGTCGCCGGCGTCGATACCCGGCCCGGCCTGCACACTGCCGCCACCTGACCGGAAACGGAGAGCGATACCGATGACTGCCGACAGTGCCGACGATTTCGAACCGCATCGCCGCTGGATGCACGCCATCGCCTACCGCATGCTCGGTTCGCGTGCCGAGGCGGAGGACGCGGTGCAGGACGCCTGGCTGCGCTGGCAGGCAGCCGATCGCAGCGCAGTCGACAATCCGCGCGCCTATCTGTCGCAGACGGTGACGCGGCTCTGCCTCGACCGGCTGAAGTCGGCCCAGGCCCAGCGCGAAGTCTACGTCGGCAACTGGCTGCCGGAGCCGCTGGTGGATGACGACAGCCAGTTCCAGCCGGGTCCGGAAGCGGCGCATGAGCTGGCCAGCGACCTGTCTTTCGCGTTCATGCTGACGCTGGAACGGCTGTCGCCGCTGGAGCGCGCCGCCTTTCTGCTGCACGATGTATTCGACCTGCCGTTCGGCGAGATCGCGCTCGCGCTGGGCCGTTCCGCCGCCGCCTGCCGTCAGCTTGCAGCGCGGGCGCGCGCCAATGTGCATGCCGATCGTCCGAGGATGAAGGTGCTGCCCGAACACGAAAGCCGGCTGGCATGGGCCTTCGTCGCCGCCTTGCGCGAAGGCGATGTCGATACGCTGTTGCAGGTGCTGGCAGAGGATGCCCGCTTCGTGTCGGACGGCGGCGGCCAGGTGGAATCAGTACCGAAGCCGCTGCTCGGCCGCGAGCTGATTGCCAAGGTGATGCTCAAGTTCACCCAGCGCTACGATTCACGGCAGATGCGGATACGGCCGGCGCGCATCAACGGGCTGGCCGGATGCGTGATTTCAACGGTGGACGGCAAACCGGTACAGACGATGGCCTTCGAAGTGGCGGAGCCGGGCCGGATCAAGGCAATTTACGTGATGCGCAATCCGGACAAGTTGCGCCTGGTGAGGCCGTGACGGCAGCGGCGCAGCAGCGCTGATTCAGGAGGCCAGATGCCTGGCCTGCCGTTGCGGCAGCGTCTCCGCTTTCGTGTTCCGCTTCGCCTTTCCTGCCTGTCCGGCGTAATCGCCGGACAGCGCCGCCTGCACCGCGTCGGCAGCGTGGCCGGTGCTGCACAGCCATTGTCCGACCAGGGCTGCCAGCCGCTCCAGCGCGATCCGGTGGGTGGCGTCGGTATGCGCGTACAGCCAATCCGACAAGCTCATGAAATTGTCAAACGGCGCATCCCCGAGTATCAGCGGCAGCGTGCCGGAGAAGCGGCCGGAATTGGCGACCATATCCCAGTAACGGGCAAAGCGCACCAGCCGCTGCATGCTGGCGAAGTCGATGCGGTCGGTGGCGAGAATCGCATACGGCGGATACGGATCGAACACCAGGCCGTACCGTTCGGTGTGGCGGATGATCGGCGTGCCGCGCAGCCGCTTCAGTATCCCGAACTGGATTTCATGCGGCGCCAGCGCGACCAGCCGGTCGAAGCCTTGTGCGAAGCTGGCCAGGTCTTCGCCCGGCAGGCCGGCGATCAGGTCCACGTGCAGGTGGGCATGCGAATGCGTGCGCAGCCAACGCAGGTTGGCGGCGGCCTTGTCGTTGTCCTGGCGGCGGCTGACCAGCGCCTGCACCTCGGGGTTGAAGCTCTGGATACCGATCTCGAATTGCAGCGTGCCGGGCGGGAATTGCGCGATCGCCTGCTTCAATGCGTCCGGCAGGTGGTCGGGCACCACTTCGAAATGCGCATACACCGGGTCGTCCGGGGACGCGGCCAGCTTGTCGAGGAGGAACTGCATGATCCTCAGGCTGGACTTGATGTTCAGGTTGAAGGTGCGATCGACGAACTTGAACAGGCGGGCGCCGCGCGCATGCAGCGCGTCCAGCTCCGCGAGGAAGGCGTCGAGCGGGAACGGCCAGGCGGTCTTGTCGAGCGAGGACAGACAGAACTCGCACTTGAACGGACAGCCGCGCGAGGCTTCCACGTACAAGGTGCGGTGCGCGATGTCTTCGTCGCTGTAGTGCGCGTACGGCAGCGCGATGTGCTCCAGCGGAGGCTGGGCGCCGGCATGGATCTTCATCAGCGGCCGCGGACCATTCAGTATCTGCCGGCACAGGTCGGCGAAGGTGAGGTCGCCCCAGCCGGTGACCAGGTAATCGGCCAATTGCACGATGGGCTGACGCTCCGGCTCGTGCGATACCTCGGGGCCGCCCAGGATCACCACGACCTCGGGCGCAAGCTGCTTGAGCAGCGCCACCAGGCGCGTGGTTTCCTCGACATTCCAGATGTAGACGCCGAAGCCGACGATGCGCGGCCGCTGCGCCAGCAGGCGCTCGGCCAGGTCGGCCGTCTTCGCGCCGATCACGAATTCCTGCAGCCGCGTCCGCTCGCGCAGCTCGCCCATATTGGCCAGCAGGCAGCGCAGGCCGAGCGACGCGTGCGTGTAGCGCGCATTCAGGGTGGAAAGCAGGATGGTCATGGCAGCGGGGAAGCGGGGCAAGGCGCCATTTTACGCTGGCATCCCACAGTGGTCCGGGAGTGCCTGCATCGAAATACCACATATATCCAGCCGCCGATTTACGGACGGCATTTTCCCCGCTACAGTAGTATTGCACCGTGGAAACAGAGCGCTCCAGGCGCCGCCCACGGCCCCCGCCAAGAAACAAGGAGACAAGGATCGATGAACACCTTATCGAAAGTCGGCTGCCTGGCGCTTGCCTGCTCGGCCTGCTTCACCACTTCCGCCTCGGCCCGCGAAGTGCGGATGATATTCGGACTGGCTCTGCCGCCCTATGTGATCGAGGGCAGCGCCAGCGGCTATGAGCTCGACATCGTGCGTGCGGCGCTGGCAGTCAAGGGGGATACGCTGAAACCCGTATTCGCCTCGTTCCTGCTGGTGCCGAAGCTGCTCGGCGCGCACCAGGCCGACGCCGCGCAGCGCGGCGCGCCGGAGCTGGTGGAAGGCAAGGACTACTACTATGCGGACCAGCCGACCGTGGTGTACCACGACGCGGCGATCACGCTGAAGAAATCGGGTCTGCATCTCGACAGCATCGCCGACCTGAAGGGCAAGGCGATCGTCGCTTACCAGGGCGCGCACCAATTCCTGGGCAGCAGCTTCGGCGCGACGGTGAAAGACAATCCGAACTACCAGGAAAGCAGCGACGAAAAGCGCAAGCTGAAAATGCTGTACGCGGGCGGCACCCAGGTCTACGTGGGCGACGTCAACGTGTTCCGCTACTACCGCGGGCAGGTGAAGGGCGATGTCGACATCACCCAGCCGACGGTGATCCACGAGGTGTTCCCGCCCAGCGACGATCCCACGCACAACGCGGTCTTCGTCGATCCGCAACTGCGCGACGATTTCAACGCCGGCCTGAAACAGATCAAGGCCAGCGGCGAATACCAGCGGATCATCCGCAACTACCTCGGAAACTGAACGGCCGCGGCGGCGCTAACGCGGCTGCGGCTGCGCCTGGCCCAGCTCCTTTTCCTGCAGCGTGCGCCACATCACCTTGCCGGTGGCCGACTTCGGCAGCGCGTCGACGAACTCCACCACGCGCGGCACCTTGTAGGCGGCCATCTTGTCGTGCGCCCACTTGATGATGTCGTCCGCGCCGGCCTCGCTGCCGGCACGGCGCACGATCACCGCCTTCACCGTTTCGCCGCGGTACGGATCGCGGGCGGCAATGATGCAGCATTCCTGCACCGCCGGATGCTGGTACATCATCGCTTCCACCTCGGCCGGCCACACCTTGAAGCCGCTCGCATTGATCATCCGCTTCAGGCGATCGGTGAAGAAAAAGAAACCTTCCTCGTCCATGTAGCCGAGATCGCCGGAACGGAAGAAGCGCTTGCCGTCGAGTTCGGCGAAGGCTTCGGCGGTCTTTTTCGGATCGTTCCAGTAACCCTGGAACACTTGCGGGCCGTCGATCCAGATCTCGCCGATCTCGCCCGGAGGCAGCTCCTTCAGGGTGACCGGATCGACCACGCGCGAATCGACGTTCAGGTAAGGCACGCCCAGGCATTGCTGCTTCATCCGGGTGGACGGGTTCACATGGGTGGCGGCCATCGTCTCCGACAGGCCGTAGCCTTCCATGTAGTGCTGGCCGGTCAGGTCGAGCATCTTCTGCGCGATCGCGGCCGGCATCGCCGCACCGCCGCCCGACACCCGGCGCAATCCGGAGATGTCGTATTCGGACAGGCGCGGATTCGACAGGAAGTCGATCATCATGGTCGGGATCAGCGTCCAGGTGGTGACCTTGTAGCGGGTGATCAGCTGGCCGGCCGCATCGCGGTCCCAGCGCGGCAACACGACGATCGTGCCGCCGCTGTAGATCATCGCGTTCATCACCGACTGCATCCCGGTGACGTGGAAGAACGGCAGCACCGCCAGCGTGGTGTGATCGGGCACCACCGGCCCCGACCAGGTCGGGCTGGCAACCGCGTTGAACATCACCGAACGATGGGTGTGGATGCAGCCCTTGGGCTTGCCGGTGGTGCCGGAAGTGTAGGGCATGCAGGCGAGGTCGTCGGCACCGGCCAGGTGCGGGCCCGGCTGGTGCTCGCGCGCCAGCGCGTCGTTCCAGGCGACCGCGCCCGGCAATTCCGGCAGCGCGCGCGGTGCGCGCACGAAATCGGGCACGTTGAGGTCGGTCGGCGCCTGCAGGTAATCGGAATAGGTGGCCACCACCGCATGCGCGAGACAGGTTTTGCCGAGCAGCGGCGCCAGGCGGCCGAAGATTTCCTGCGACGCGATCGCGACGCGGGCGCCGCTGTCCTCGACGTAATGCTGCAGCTCGTCGGTCATCAGCATCGGGTTGACCGGCACCACCATCGCATCGGCGCGCATGATCGCGAAGTAGGCGATGATGAATTGCGGGCTGTTCTGCATGTCCAGCAGCACGCGGTCGCCGCGCCCGACGCCGCCTTCCCGCTGCAGCCAGCCGGCCAGCGCCAGCACCTGGCGGTGCAGCTCGCGGTAGCTCAGGATGGTGTCGTAGAAGATGATCGCCGGCTTGTCCGGGTAGCGCCGGGCCGACACTTCCAGGTTCACGTAGACGCTGGTATCGGGAATGGTGATGGCATACGGCAATCCTGCCGGCCAATGGGCGTAATGTCTGGTGTTCACATTGTCTCCAACAGGGGGTTTTTTTATAGTGGTGACAACGATTATAGGGGTAGGCGCAAAAAAGTGCACGCCCGTTCGCAGGCAGGATTTTGGCCGCTGGGCTACCATCGGAAGGCACCTGCTTACCGCAGGAAATCCCGGTTTTTTTCCTATCACCTCGGAACAAAGGCAAACGATGAAATTGTATTTCTCCCCCGGCGCCTGCTCGCTGTCACCCCATATCGTGCTGCAGGAAGCGGATCTTCCGTTCACCATGGAAAAGGTCAACCTGACAGAGAAGAAAACCGCGAGCGGCGCCGATTTCCGCGCGATCAATCCGAAGGGCTACGTGCCGGCGCTGCAGCTGGACAATGGCGAGGTGCTGACCGAAGGCCCGGCCATCGTGCAATACCTGGCCGATCTGGTGCCCGGCAAGCAACTGGCTCCGCTCGCCGGCAGCATGGAACGCTACCGGCTGATGGAATGGCTGAACTTCATCTCCACCGAATTGCACAAGGCCTATAGTCCGCTGTTCAAGTCGACCACGTCGGAAGACGCGAAGCAGGCGGCGCGCGAGCATCTCGCGAGCCGCCTCGACATCGTCGAAAAGCAATTGCAGGCGCACGACCATGTGACCGGGAACCAATTCAGCGTCGCGGATGCCTATCTCTTCACCGTGCTCAACTGGGCGCATTTCGTGAAATTCGATCTGGCCCGCTGGCCCGCGATCACAGGATACCTGCAACGGATCGCGGCGCGGCCGGCGGTGCGGGCGGCAATGGCGGCCGAGGGACTGATCAAGTAAATTCCCTCGCGTGCCCGGCCAACGGAGGATGCACGCAGATGGATGCAAGAACGGTTCCCGCCAGCGCCAAGCCCCGCGTGGCGCTGGTGCTGCAAGGCGGCGGCGCGCTCGGCGCCTACCAGGCCGGCGTCTACCAGGCGCTGCATGAACATGGGTTGACGCCGGACTGGGTGGTAGGCACCTCGATCGGCGCGATCAATGCGGCGCTGATCGCCGGCAACGAACACGATGTCAGGCTGGCGCGCATGAAAGAATTCTGGGATCTGGTGGCGCACCAGGACCTGATCGACATGCGCCACGTGCCCGATCAGACGCGCCGCTTCAACATCATGCTGACCACCGTCGATTCGTTGGCGCGCGGCGTGCCGGGATTCTATTCGCCGCGCTGGGGCAGCCCGTTCTACGCCGGCCTGCCGGTCGCCTCGGAGCAAGCCAGTTTCTACGATACCGGCCCGCTCGAACAGACGCTGACGCGGCTGGTCGATCTCGAGTGCCTGAACCGGACCAGCGGCGTGCGCCTCACCGTCAGCGCAATCAACGTGCGCTGCGGCCGCCTCGACAGTT
>CBIHOK010000036.1:0-25648 GCA_966211575.1 uncultured Noviherbaspirillum sp. | reverse complement strand
GGCCGGACGCAGCAGGATCTGCTGCAGGAAGGCGTCGGCGATCGAATCCTTGATCGTGATTTCGCGGCCGGTCTTCGGATTCTTGAACTTGCACCACGGGCCGCCGTCGATCAGCTGGGCACCGAACTCCTTCTGCGCCAGTTCGTACGCCCAGTCGCGGAAACCGCCCTCGGTGTACTTCATGATGTTGCCCTTGTGGACAATCGTGACCGACGGCTTGTCATTGTCGATTGCATACTGGATCGCTTTGCGTACCAGGCGCTGCGTGCCTTCGCGCGACACCGGCTTGACGCCGATACCTGAGGTGTTCGGGAAGCGGATCTTCTTGACGCCCATTTCCTTGACCAGGAAGTCGATCAGCTTCTTCGCGCCTTCCGAGCCTTCCTGCCATTCGATGCCGGCGTAAATGTCTTCGGAATTTTCACGGAAAATCACCATGTTGGTTTTTTCCGGCTCGCGTACCGGCGACGGCACGCCCTTGAAATAGCGCACCGGACGCAGGCAGACGTACAAGTCCAGTTCCTGGCGCAGCGCAACGTTCAGCGAGCGGATGCCGCCCCCGACCGGAGTAGTGAGCGGGCCCTTGATCGACACCACGTAATCCTTCAGGACCTGCAGCGTTTCTTCCGGCAGCCAGACGTCCGGGCCATACACGGCGGTCGATTTTTCGCCGGCGAAGATCTCCATCCAGCTTATCTTGCGCTTGCCGCCGTATGCCTTCGCCACCGCTGCATCGACCACCTTGATCATGACCGGCGTGATATCGACCCCGGTTCCATCGCCTTCGATATACGGGATGATCGGGTGGTCCGGCACATTCAACGAGAAATCGGCGTTGACGGCGATTTTCTGGCCGTCGGCAGGCACTTTGATATGTTGGTACATCGTTTGCTCCGGGGTTGGGGGAGTAAAAGAAGGCTGACGTCCCGAACTCGGATGTTACCGGGTATCGAGCGCAAGTCTTATACAAGACACAAGACTGATTTTCATATCATGTACAAGTATTTTACTAGATGCCATGTTTTTCATGCATGACAAGAAGCATGCCGCAGGTGACCACTCGCCGGGCGCTGACGGGAGGCCGGCGACTTCCCGTCATCCACGAATCCGGCCACGCTGATTGCAGCTTAGTGCCGGCGCCGGTCGAACCCAAGCGTAAAATTGACCTCTTTATCATCCCGTCGTTCCGAGCGCGCATGCCGCTGATCCTGTTCAACAAGCCATTCCAGGTCATGTCCCAGTTCTCCGCCCATCCTGCGCGGCGAACGCTCGCGGATTTTCTCGACATCCCCGGCATCTATCCGGCCGGCCGGCTCGATGCCGACAGCGAAGGCCTGCTGCTGCTCACCGATGACGGCAAGCTGCAGCACAGGATCAGCCACCCCGCCCGCAAACAGCCGAAAACCTATATCGCCCAGGTGGAAGGCCATCCTGACGATGCGCAATTGGCGCGTCTGGCCCGCCCGCTGGACCTGGGGGATTTCGTGACGCGCGAATCGGAAGTCCGCCACATCCAGCCGCCGCCCTGGTTATGGGAACGGCAGCCGCCGATTCGGACGCGACAGAATGTGCCGACCAGCTGGCTTGCGCTCACGCTGGAGGAAGGAAAGAACCGCCAGGTGCGGCGCATGACGGCCGCGGTCGGCCTGCCCACGCTGCGGCTGGTGCGGATTGCGATCGGACCGTTTTCGCTGGAGAGCTACCCGTTGTGGCCGGGTGAATGGCGCGAAGTGCCGGCGTCGATCCTGGATTGAATTCGTGGGGCCGGGCGACTTTTATACTCCGCTTCCCGGCTGCGGCGGCTCGTTTCGACGAGATGAAATTTTCCCGCACTGGCTGTCAACCGCCGCGAGCGGCATTCGTTAATGGCAGTGATTCAACCGAATCGCTGTTTCCTGACGTATCAACCCGCGGACAAAAAATGAAAAACCTCATCACTGCTCTGGTCCTGGGTCTGTTTGCCGCATCTGCGTTCGCCACCGATGCCCCGGCTTCGGCCGCCGCATCGGCTACGCCCGCAAAGGCTGCGGCCCACAAGGCAAAAACACACAAGAAAGCGAAAAAGCACAAGAAGTCTGCTCACGCTTCCGCACCTGCCGCCAAATAATCGGTAGCATCGTGCCCTGAAGGCAGGCGTCGCCTGCCTTTTTTGTTTTTCTTTCCGCTGACTATCCTCATCCCCAGCATCATGACCAGGACTCGCCTCTTTTACCTGAAACTGGCCGCAGCGCTTGTTTCACTGGCTGCCGGCAGCAGCCTGCTTGCGCAGCAGATTTCCCGCTTCCCCGTCACTGCGCTCAATATCGGCGTCTATGCGATCCAGGCCGAAGTGGCGACCACTCCGGCCCAACGCGAACAAGGCTTGATGTTCAGACAAAGGCTGGGAGCAAACGATGGAATGCTGTTTTTGTTCGACAACTCGTCGCAAATCTGCATGTGGATGAAAAACACGCTCATCCCGCTATCGGTCGCATTCATCGACAGCGAAGGCAAGATCGTCAACATCGAAGAAATGCAGGCGCAAACGACCAATTCACACTGCTCGGCGCGGCCGGTAAGGTATGCGCTGGAAATGAACCGGAACTGGTTCAGTCAAAAACACATCAGGCCGGGCAGCACGGTCGACGGATTGCCGCATTGAACGAATGCCAGACACGAACATTCAGCGCGGTTTGAGAGACACCTTGATCAAACGACAAAAACCCGCAGGGCATAGCCATGCGGGTTTTTTCATGCAATCGGCAGGCGGCCGAAACCGCCGGACCAGCGTCGCTTCGTCAGGCGGCCAGTGCCTTCAGGGCAGCGGCGAGGCGGCTCTTGTGACGGGCAGCCTTGTTCTTGTGAATGATTTTCTTGTCGGCGATACGGTCGATCGTCGATACGGAAGTCTGGAATACTTGCGAGGCAGCCGCCTTGTCGCCGGCTTCGATCGCCTTGCGGACAGCCTTGATCGCGGTGCGCAGCGTCGAACGCTGGCTGGAATTGTGTGCGTTTTGCTTGACTGCTTGACGAGCGCGCTTGCGCGCCTGTGCGGTATTTGCCATGAATATTTCCTAAGACGAAATCGGACTGCCTGCGCGAATTGCGAGACGAAATTCTGTAAAGCTGCGGATTATAACGCTTTTTTGGGAATTGATCAATGGCTCCAATCGCCTGGATAGACCAGCCCCAGGCAACCCGAAATCCGCCGCTCCGGCTACCGGCAAAGTGAAAACATGCTGTTACACACTATTTTATCGCGCCGCAAAATCGGGCCGGGGCAAAGACCGCCCGACGCTATAATTGCGCACCATGAATCTGCATAAAACGCTTGCCACGGTGTCGGGCATGACGATGCTCTCGCGCGTGACAGGCCTGGTACGCGAACTGCTGATCGCGCGTGCCTTCGGCGCCTCCGGCTACACCGACGCCTTCTTCGTCGCCTTCCGCATCCCGAACCTGCTGCGCCGGCTGTTCGCCGAAGGCGCTTTTTCGCAGGCATTCGTCCCCATCCTGGCCGAATACAAGAACAAGAGAGGCGAGCAAGCCACCCGGGAACTGGCCGACCATGTGGCCACCGTACTGATGTGGGCGCTGCTCGGCACCTGCGTGCTCGGCATTGCCGGAGCGCCGGTCATCGTGTATTTCATTGCCACCGGACTGAAATCGGAACCGGCCGTGTTCGCCACCTCGATCGCGATGACCCGCATCATGTTTCCTTACATCGGGTTCATGGCGTTCGTCGCACTTTCCGGCGGCATCCTCAATACCTGGCGACAATTCCAGATTCCCGCATTCACCCCGGTGCTGCTGAATCTGGCCTTCATCGCATCCGCGTTGTTGCTGGCGCCGCACCTGGCGCAGCCCGTCTATGCGCTGGCCGTGGCGGTGGTGGTTGGCGGCGTGCTGCAGGTTGCCATCCAGGTGCCGGCCCTCCAGAAGATCGGCATGTTACCGCACCTGTCCCTCAATCCGAAGTTCGCGCTGAATGACCCCGGTGTACGGCGCGTATTGCGGCAGATGGGGCCGGCGGTCTTTGCGGTCTCGGTCGCGCAATTGAGCCTGATCATCAATACCAACATCGCATCGCGCCTGGCCGATGGCAGCGTTTCCTGGCTATCCTATGCCGACCGGTTGATGGAATTTCCGACCGCGCTGCTGGGAGCCGCGTTGGGCACCATCCTGCTGCCCAGCCTGGCCAAGGCACATGCGAACGACGACACCGCCGAATACTCGGCGTTGCTCGACTGGGGCCTGCGCCTGACCTTCCTGATCGCGCTGCCGTCGGCGGTCGGCCTGGCAACGCTGTCCGAGCCGCTGACCGCCACCCTGTTCCATTATGGAAAATTCGATGCAAAATCGGTCGTGATGACCGGGCATGCGCTGGTCGCCTACGGCGTCGGCCTGATCGGACTGATCCTGGTCAAGATCCTGGCGCCCGGGTTTTATGCGAAACAGGATATCCGCACCCCGGTCAAGATCGCGGTCGGCGTGCTGGTAGCCACCCAGCTGATGAACCTGATCTTCGTGCGCTGGTTCGCGCATGCGGGACTGGCGCTGTCGATCGGACTGGGAGCCTGCCTGAACGCATCTTTGCTGTACCGCGGACTGCGCCGGCGCGGCATCTATGTCGCCCGGCCAGGTTGGCGCATGTTCCTGATCCGCCTGGCCGGTGCGCTCTTCCTGATGGCCGGCGTCGCACTCTGGACTTCCGGCCACTTCAACTGGATCGCGCTGCGCGCCCATCCGCTGGAACGCATCGGCGCGCTGGTGCTGGTCATGGCCGCATGCGGCACGAGCTATTTCGGTGCGCTGCTGGCCATGGGTTTCCGCTTCGGCGACTTCAGGCGCATTTCCAGCTAACTCCCGGCAACGGGGCGTCCGTCCTTTATTTGCGGCCACGATGGTTTATGATGGTCACAGTATGGTGATCAAAGCCCTCGATTACTTTGCCTCGCTGGTACAGGAGGACGATTCCATCCCGCTGTTCGAAGCGGCGCTGGCGATTGCGCAGGACGCCGATCCGCGGCTCGACCTGGCCGCCACCCAGGCCGAAGTCGACTTGCTGGCGGCACGGCTGCAGCGGCGCCTGGCGGCCGATGCGTCGAGCATCCAGAAGCTGCGCCTGCTCAACCACTTCTTTTACCAGGAGCTGGGTTTCGCCGGCAACATCAACGACTATTACGATCCGGACAACAGTTACCTGCACCGGGTGCTGAGCACGCGCCGCGGCATTCCAATTTCGCTGGCCGTGCTGTACATGGAACTGGCGCAGCAGATCGGCCTCAACGTGAAGGGCATTTCCTTCCCCGGGCATTTCCTGATGAAACTGTCGGTGCAGTCGGGCGATATCGTGCTCGACCCGTTCAACGGCGCCAGCCTGTCGCGCGAGGAGCTGGAAGAACGGCTGGAACCGTATTTCGAACAGCAGCGCTACCCGGGCGCGATTCCGCTGGCCTACTACCTGCACGGCGCGCATCCGCGCGAAATCCTGGTGCGCATGCTGCGCAACCTGAAATCCCTGTTCCTGGAGCACTTGCGCTGGCAGCGGGTGCTGAGCGTGCAGCAGCGGCTGGTGATCCTGCTGCCGGACGAGATTACCGAGCGCCGCGATCGCGGCCTGGCGTATGCGAACCTCGAATGCCCGCAGGCCGCGCTGGAAGACATCGAAGCTTACCTGGCAGAGCGCCCGCATGCGGCCGACGCCGATACCCTGCGCGAGCGCCTGCCGGAACTGCGCGAGGCCAGCCGGCGCATGAATTGATCAGGGAGCGCGGCAGCGCTATCCGTTCGCCTTCGCCTCGATCGCTTCCCACTTCTCCAGGCTTTCCAGCAACAGCGTATCGATTTCCGCGAAACGCTGGTTCAGCCGCTGCACTTCGTCCGGCTGCTGCTTGTACAGCTCAGGATCGGCAAGACGTTCCGAAATCGTTTTCTGCTCGGCTTCGAGCTCGGCGATGCGCGCCGGCAACGCCTCCAGGTCGCGCTGTTCCTTGTAGCTAAGTTTCTTCTGTTTCGGCGCGGTGGGAGCCGGGTCGCCGGAAGCCGCCTTTGCCTCGGGCTTGGGTGTTTTTGCGGAGGAAGCGGGGGGTGCCGGACGCACCCGCTCCCAATCGCTGTAACCGCCCACATACTCGCGCCAGGCGCCCTCGCCTTCGGCCACGATCACCTGCGTGACCACATTGTCGAGGAAGGTGCGGTCGTGGCTGACCAGGAACACCGTGCCGGAATAATCCTCGAGCAGTTCCTCCAGCAGTTCCAGCGTATCGATATCCAAGTCGTTGGTCGGCTCGTCGAGCACCAGCACGTTCGCCGGCTTCGCGAACAGCCGCGCCAGCAGCAGCCGGTTGCGCTCGCCGCCGGACAGCGACTTCACCGGCGAGCGCGCACGCTCGGGCGCAAACAGGAAATCGGCCAGGTAAGTCATCACGTGCTTGCGCTGGCCGTTGATCTCGACCCAGTCGCTGCCGGGGGAAATGGTATCGGCCAGGCTCGCGTCTTCATTCAGCTGCGCGCGCATCTGGTCGAAATACGCGATCTGCAGCCGCGCGCCCTGCTTGACGCTGCCGCTGTCCGGCTGTTCTTCGCCCAGGATCAGCTTGAGCAGCGTGGTCTTGCCGGCGCCATTGGGACCGATCAGGCCGACCTTGTCGCCGCGCAGTATCGTCGCGCTGAAATCGCGCACGATGACCTTGTCGCCGAAACGCTTGGCCACGCGTTCCAGCTCCGCCACGATCTTGCCGGAACGCTCGCCGGCCGCGACATCGAGCTTGACCTGCCCCTGCTGGTCGCGCCGCGCGCTGCGCTGGCGCCGCAATTCCTCCAGCCTCCGCACCCGGCCCTCGTTGCGCGTGCGCCGCGCCTCGACACCCTTGCGTATCCACACCTCCTCCTGCGCCAGGAACTTGTCGAACTTTGCGTTTTCCACCGCTTCGATTTCGAGCTGCTCGGCCTTGCGCGTCTGGTAGGCGCTGAAATTGCCGGGGAACGACAGCAGCCGGCCGCGATCGAGCTCGATGATGCGGGTCGCGACATTGTCGAGAAAAGAGCGGTCGTGGGTGATGAACAGGATGCTGCCCTTGTAGTCGCGCAACAAGCCTTCCAGCCACAGTATCGAGGTGAAATCCAGGTGGTTGGTGGGCTCGTCCAGCAGCAGCACATCGGGGGCACTCACCAGCGCGCGCGCCAGCGCCACCCGCTTCTGGGTGCCGCCGGACAGCGTGCCCATCTGCGCATCCTTGTCGAGATTGAGGCGTCCCAATATGGTTTCGACCCGGTTGCCGAGATTCCACGCATCGGCCGCATCCAGTTTCGCCTGCACCGCATGCATGCGTTCCATCACCGCGTCGTCATCGGCGCCCCCCAGGCTGGACGCGAGCGTGTTGTACTCGTCCAGCAACTGCGGCAACTCGCCGAGGCCGGAAGCGACCGCATCGAACACGCTCATCCCGGGGGCGAATTGCGGCTCCTGTTCGACATAAGTCACCTGTATGCCTTGCTGCATCACCAGCAAGCCGTCGTCCAGCCGCGACAGGCCGGCAAGGATTTTCAGCAGCGACGATTTGCCGGTGCCGTTACGGCCGATCAGGCCCACGCGCTCGCCGGCCTCCAGCGAGAATTCCGCGTGGTCGAGCAACGCGACGTGCCCGAACGCAAGTTGTGCATTGGTGAGGGAAATGACTGCCATAGGAATTCGGGAATGGCGGCGCGACGGCGCCGGATTGATCTGCGAAGGTCTGACAAGGAGTGCATTGTACCGACAGGCGGGGCCGGGCTGTGATTTGCGGTGCGTGTCTCGGCTATAATCTCGGGCTGGGTGCCGTTCCGGCACCGTTTCCCGGCGTCTCGCCGTAGTTCAATGGATAGAACGAGTGCCTCCTAAGCGCTAGATACAGGTTCGATTCCTGTCGGCGGGACCAAGTACCGATCCAAAGCAGTCCGAAAACCCGCGTCTCTCCCGGTGAGAGCGCGGTTTTTTTGTCTTTTGACGTCCAGAGGGAAGCATTTACATCCAACGATAGCTGACTGCGACCGAATGCAAGAACGCGAAACCCGAGGACAAGTCCTGTAACTGCCTATTTCGATAGGCCGATAAATCTGCCTGCAAATAGAGGTACTCACGAGCGAAAGGCCGGCAACGCTGCAGATAGAATGACTTTCCGCTACGGCAAGCACCGGCGTACTAGCGACGCTAGGGAAGAATTGGAGTGACTATGACCGTTGTAGCCTAACCGAGGCCAAAACACGCCGCTTCAGATCCCTCGATAAAAGAATCATGCGCGAAATCAAAAGTCACGCATGGAGCATCGGTATATTTTTCCGGGTTGGCCGACGAGGAGGCAATGATGGCGAGGAAGTTCAATTTCCGGTTAGCATTGCCGGTTGTTTTTGCGCTCGGCCTCATGGCCAGCACGGGTGTCAGTGCGGATACTACATCGGCCGCATCCACCACCGTAAAACTTCAGCGTTATCGAATCGACCCGCAGAAGATCTTCGTCGCAGGCATTTCGTCGGGCGGTTTCGCAGCAGTGCAGATGCACGTTGCCCACTCGTCGACCTTCAAGGGAGCCGCGATCTATGCGGGTGGCGTGTACTGGTGTGCCGGCGCCGGCGGAGCAGCGACCGCTTTGGCGAACTGTGGTGGCGAAACGCTTCCGACGAATCAGGCATCGTACAACAGCACGCTCGCGGCATCTGAAATTTATCTGAACACCCAATCTTCCCTGGGCACCATCGATCCAGCGACGAATCTCAGCGGGCAGCCTGTTTACCTCTGGTCCGGCACGCAGGACACGGTCGTCAATCCGCTCGAGATGGCCGACCTCAATTTGGAATACCTGCATTACGGGGCCAATGTTTACTTCGACAATGGATTCCCGGCCGCTCACGGCTGGGAATCGCCAGATGGCGAACTTGCATGCGGCACTTTGGGAAGCCCCTACATGGTGAACTGTTCAGCGAGTGGCAAAACCTACGATTCAGTAAAAACCTGGCTGACAATGTTCCTTGGCCAATTGAATCCGCGTAACAACGGAAAGCTATCGGGCACGCTGTCTACTTTTGATCAAACCGAGTTTGGCGCATCGCCCAACGTCTCGATGAGTTCAACGGGAAGCGTTTTTGTTCCAAAGGCCTGCATGCAAGGGAAAACGTGCGGATTCGTACTCGCGCTCCATGGTTGCCTGCAAGAGGAATCACTGATCGGAAATCGCTGGGTTACCGAGGCCGGCATCAACGAATGGGCCGACACGAACAGGCTCGTGGTCGTATATCCCGACACCATTGCGTCATCTGCGCCCGGGCCGACCAATCCGAACGCATGCTTTGACTGGTGGGGCTACTCTAATCAAGTCGACTCGAACTACGCACTCAAGAGCGGCTTGCAGATGTCGGTGCTCTACGCGATGGTGCAGCGTGTGACGGGCCAGCCGTAGAGTCAGGTCGTCCATAACGCCGGCTCAAGCGTTTCTTCGGACTGATCAGACGACACAGCGAGATGCGCCCCGGCGGAAGTCACAGCTATTTGTATGGCTCCAATGCAGCTTGGCCAAAAACCGATCCAAGACAGCCCAATATCCAAAAGCCCGCGCCATTCCGGGAAACGCGGAATGCGCAAATTGTCGACTTGAATCACCCGCAGCTGCAGTTTGCCGAGCCGCCGGCTGCTGCCGCCATCGGCACGTCACGAACCATCGGACGGTGCTTGGTTACACCCCGAGATACTGGTGAATGATGTCCGGCTGGCGGCCCAGCGCCGCCGAATCGCCATGCCAGACGACGCGGCCTTTCTCCAGCACGTAATGCCGGTCGGCGAAACCGAGCAAGGCGTTGACGTTCTTGTCGATCACGATCTGCGCCAGGCCCTCATGCTTGAGGCTGGCCAGCGCATCCCATATCTCGCGCCGGATGATCGGCGCGAGCCCTTCGGTGGCTTCATCCAATACCAGCAGCTGCGGATTGGTCATCAGCGCGCGCCCGATCGCCAGCATCTGCTGCTCGCCGCCGGATAGCTGCGACCCCAGGTGATCGCGCCGCTCCTGCAGGCGCGGGAACAGGCGGTACACGCGTTCCAGCGTCCACGGTTCCAATTCGTTCGCCCGCTGGCGCAGGCGCGCGGTCGCCACCAGGTTCTCGCGTACCGACAGGTTGGGAAAGACCTGACGGCCTTCCGGCACCAGGCCCAGCCCGAGGCGGGCAATGCGATGCGAGGCGAGGCCGTTGAGCTTGTTGCCGGCGAAGCGGATCGCGCCGGCCTTCACCGGCAGCAGTCCGAACAGGCACTTGATCGTGGTGGAACGCCCCATGCCGTTACGGCCGAGCAAGGTCACCACTTCGCCGCGCCCGACGTCGCAACTGACGCCGAACAGGGCCTGCGCATGGCCATAGGCGGCATGCAGGTTTTCGATATTCAATAATGCACTCATCGCGCCTCCCACCTGCCTTATTCTTCGCCGAGATAAATGGCGCGCACTTCCGGATGGTTCCGTATTTCGTCCGGCGTGCCCGAAAACATCAGCTTGCCGTAGACCAGCACGCTGATCCGGTCGGCCAGCGCGAACACCGCATCCATGTCATGTTCGACCAGCACGATCGAGTAGCGCCCCTTCAGGCTTTTCAGGAGGGCGATCACTGCCGCCGATTCCTGCACGCTCATGCCGGCCATCGGTTCGTCCAGCAACAGCAGGCGCGGACCGGCCGCCAGCGCCATCGCGATTTCGAGCTGGCGGCGCTCGCCGTAACCCAGCTCGATGACCGGCGAGTGCCGGCGCTGTGCGAGGCCGGCCGATTGCAGCGCCGCATCGGCCGCTGCCGCCGGCTCGGCGTCTCCCAGCATCGGGCGCCAGAACCGGAACGCATGCCGGCGTGCGCCCAGCGCGGCCAGCACCACGTTTTCCTGCACGGTGAACTCATCAAAGACCGAGGTGATCTGGTAGGAGCGCAGCAGGCCGGCACGCGCCCGGCGGTGAATCGGCAAGCGGGTGACATCGGTATCGGCGAACAGTACGCGGCCGCTGTCCGACTGCAATTCGCCGGACAACTGGTTGATCAAGGTGGTCTTGCCGGCGCCATTGGGACCGATGATCGCATGCAGTTGTCCGGCTCCGATGTCGAGCGATACCTGCTCGGTAACCGACAGGCCGCCGTAGCGCTTGACCAGGCGATCGGTGCGAAGAGAGGCGGCCGTCATGCCTGTTCTCCCGCCGATTGCGGCGCCGCCACCGCCGCCGTACCTGCGTGCCGGGCGCCGGGCCGGCTCAGCCCGTCGATACGTTCGAGCAGGCCGGCAATGCCCGCCTTGCCCAGCAAGGCAACCAGCACGATGGCCGGGCCGAACAGCGCCATCCAATGATCGGTATAGCCCTTCAGTATTTCCTCCAGCCCGAGGTAGAGCACCGCGCCGAGCAGCGGACCGAATACCGTTCCGGTGCCGCCCAGCACCACCATCACGATCAGGTCGCCGGACACCGTCCATGACATGGTGCTTGGCGAGGCGTAGGCATTCAGGTTGGCGAGCAGCATGCCGGCGACTCCGCACAGCATCGCCGACAGCACATATGCGCAGAGCTGATAGCGTTGCGCGGCGAAGCCGATCGCGTTGATGCGGCGGGCATTCTGGCGCGCGCCGCGCAGCACCATGCCGAACGGTGCGCGCCGCAGCCGGGCCAGCCACCAGGTGGCGGCACACAGCACCGACAGCGCCACGCCATACAGGATGTCGGGATCGCCGATGTCGGCGCCGAGGAATTTGCTGGTGGCCGCGATGGAAAGACCGTCGTCGCCGCCGTAATTCTTCAGGCTGACGAACAGGAAATACCCCATCTGCGCGAACGCCAGCGTGATCATGATGAACGCGATGCCGGAAGTCCGCAGGCTGACCGCGCCGGTCAGCAGACCGGCCACCGCGCAAGCGGCAAGGCAGATCAGCAATTGCAGCCAGCCGTTGTCGAGCTGGTAGTAGGCCGACAGCGCAACGCTATAGGCGCCGAGACCGAGGAACAATGCATGGCCGAGGCTGACCAGGCCGCCGTAGCCGAGCGCGAGATTGAGCGCGGTCGCAGCGATCGCATAGATGATGATGCGCGCGAACAGGGCGACATAGAAAGGCTGGTCGGTCAGATGCGCAATGAACGGCACCAGGATCAATCCGGCGATCACCAGCAAAGGCAGCGCGGTAGCCGCCCTCGGAAAACGGTAGCGAAGCATCAGCTCCTCCTCGCGGAAAACAGGCCGGCCGGGCGGATCGCGAGGACGACGGCCATCAGTACATAGATCAGCATCGAGGCCAGCGCCGGACCGGCCGCATTGGCGAGGTCGCGGCTCATCAGCTGGCGCAGCATCAGCGGCAGGAACGCGCGCCCCAGCGTATCGGCGACCCCGACCAGCAGCGCCGCCTGGAAGGCGCCGCCGACCGAGCCGATGCCGCCGATCACGATCACGATCAGCGCGGTGATCAGGACCGGTTCGCCCATGCCGACCTGGATCGACAGGATCGGACCGGCGATGACGCCGGCCAGGCCGGCCAGCGCGGCGCCGAGCGCGAACAGCAAGGCATTGAGCAAGCGGATGTTGACGCCCAGCGCACCGACCATCGCCGGGTTGACGGAGCCGGCGCGGATCAGCATGCCGAGCCGGGTCCGGTGCATCAGCAGGTGGGCGCCGAGGGTCACCGCCAGGCCGACCGCGATGATCGCGAACCGGTACGCCGGATAGCTGATGCCGAACAGGTCGATCGCGCCTTTCAGGCTGGCCGGCAGCGGCAGGAAATGCGGCTGCGGCCCCCAGACGATGCGCGCCATCTCGTTGAAGAACAGCACCAGGCCGAAACTGGCCAGCACATGGTCGAGATGATCGCGCCGGTAAAGCCGCGCGATCGCCAGCCTTTCGATCAGCACGCCGATCACTACGCAACCGCCGAGCGCCGCCAGCACCGCCAGCGCGAACGATCCGCTCCAGCGATAGGCGCTGGCGCCGAAATAGGCGCCCAGCATGTAGAGTGAACCGTGCGCCAGGTTGACGAAGTTCATGATGCCGAACACCAGCGTCAATCCGGCCGCCAGCAGAAACAGCAGGGCGCCGTATTGCAAGCCGTTCAGCAGTTGCGGAATCAGCAGGCCGAAGCTCATCGTCGTTCCCTTACTCGAGCGGGCATTTCGCGTGGTACGCGTCCTGATGCGCGGCCAGCGGGATGCCGAGCGACTTCATCACCGGCTTGCCGCCCTCTTTCATCACTTCGAGCGCATAGTAGTTCTGCACCGGCATATTGTTGTTATTGAAGCGGAACGGCCCGCGCACCGAATGGAATTCGGCACCTGCGGCCTTCACCGCCGCCGCAAACGCCTTCTTGTCGGCGGTGTTGCCCTTGACCTTCGCCACCGCGACGTTCAGCAGCTGCGCCGCGTCATAGGCGGCAGCCGCATATTCGCTCGGCACGCGCCGGTATTTCTGCTGGAAGGCGGCGACGAAGCGCTGGTTGGCGGGGTTGTCGAGCGCCGCATCCCACATCGCGCCCGATACTGCGCCGACCGCCGCCTCGCGCAAAGCCGGCATGGTGGTCGCGTCCACGGTAAACACGGAGAAGGTCGGCAGCTTGCCCAGCAGTCCGGCCTGGTTCAACTGGCGAATGAAATTCACGCCCATGCCGCCGGGATAAAACGCGAACACCGCATCCGGCTTGGCCGCCTGCAGCTGCGTGATCTCGGCCGAATAGTCGGTCTGCCCCACCTGCGTGTACACCTCGTCGGCCACCTCGCCCTTGTAGAAGCGCTTGAAGCCGGCCAGCATGTCCTTGCCCGCCTGGTAGTTGGGCGCCATCAGGTAGACATGCTTGTAGCCCTTGTCCTGGACGTACTTGCCCATCGCCTCGGACGCGCCGTCGTTCTGCCATGCCACCGAAAACAGGTTGGGCGCGCAGCGTGCACCCGCCACCGGAGACGGGCCGGCATTGGTGGCAATCGCGACCGTGCCGGACTGCACTATCGCGCGCAGTTCCGCCATCAGCACGTTGGAAAATCCCAGACCGACAATGGCGTCCACCTTTTCCTTCTCCAGGAATTTGCGCATGATCTGGTTGCCGACTTCCGGCTTGAGCTGATCATCCTCCTTGACCACCCTGACCGTCTGGCCGCCGAACTTGCCGCCCAGTTCCTCGACGGCCAGCATGAAGCCGTCGACCTGGTCCTGGCCGACAATCGCCACGCTGCCGGACAGCGGCGCCGACAGGCCCACCGTGACGTCCGCCAGCGCGGCAGTCGTGCCGCCCGCCAGCAGGCAGGCAAGCAGCAGGCGTCGTGAAGTGTTTGCAAGCATGTTGTGTCTCCTTTGTTTGAATATGGCCGCCGTTCGCCGGCGGAATCGCGGTGTTGAATCAAAGTCTTGCATCGCGGGTCCGTGCCGCGGCGCCCTTACCCGATCTCGACGAACACCTTGCCGCCTTCCACGCGGATCGGATAAATGCGCAGGTCTTCGGTCAGTGGCGCGCACATCGCCTTGCCGCTGCGGACATCGAACCTGCCCTGGTGCAGCGGGCACTCGATTTCATGGCCCTCCAGGAAGCCGTCGCACAGCCGGGCGTGGCCGTGGGTGCAGATGTTGTCGGTGGCGAACACCTGGCCATCGACCCGGTACAGCGCGAGTTCGCGTCCGCCGACGTCGAGGCCGAGCACGTCGTCCTGCGGCACCTCGTCCACCGCAATCGCCTCTATCCATGTTGTTGTCATGTCTTCCTCAGATCGGATAAATGATGGAGTTCGGAATCATTTCGGTGTCGTAGACGCACAGCCGCGACGCGAACTTCAGGCCGTCCGGCGTGGCCACCACCCGGTCCAGGTAACGGCCGACATTGAAGACCGTCGAATCCTGGCTGAGCTTGGTGCGGAACACCGCGTAGTTCGCTTCCGCCACGATGACGCCATCCTGCACGCCATGCACCCGCGGAATGCCGACCACGTGGCGCTGGTAGTACGGATCGTGGAACAGGGTTTCGCGGATGCCGTAAGCACGGTCCCTGAGCATGTCCTTGCTCAGCAAGGCCATGGTGGCGAGCGGAAAGCCGCGTTCATGGTTTTCGCGCGGCTGCACCTTGTATTCGCATTCGTCGGCGAACAAGGCTATCCACGCATCCCAGTCGCCGGCATCGACCGCCGCCGAATAGTCGGCGTACAGGCGCATCAGGTCGAAGTAAGTGCGAACGTCATCCATCGTCAGATCTCCATCACCTTGCGCCAGTAGTCGTACATGCCGCGGATCAGCGTTTCGGTGACCATGTGGTCGGTGTTCTCGCAGCCGTAGCCGCCCAGCTCGGCCAGCGTGCGGTGCGAAGGCTTCTGCTCGAAGCCCTGCTGCGAGAATTCGATCACTTCGCCGTCGTCGGCCGAGACGAAACCGGCCGGGCCGAACAGGTTGGCCTGGACCAGCCGCCGCTGCGTCATTTCCGGCGTGTCGTCGTCGAAGCCGAAATGCGTCCAGACGAAATCGAACGAACCGCTTCCGTTCGGCTGGATGTGACGCGTCGACACGCTGTTGACCTGCTGCTGCAGGATCACGCTCGGAAACAGCGTGGTCATCACGGCCGTCGGGCCGCCCCACCACGGCTCCTGCACGATGTCGAGCAGGCGCTTGTCCTTGATCTCCATCGTGTCCTTGAAGCTGGTCACGCCGGCCGTCACCGCGTTCTTGGCCTGCGCATTGCCGCGTGTCGAAATCATTGCCGCGTGGCGGAAATGCGCGTCCATCTTCAGTTCCGACTTGTTGTCGGCGCGCCAGAGACCGTAGGTCACGAACCAGGTGTGCAGCAGGCCGGGATGGTACGGGTCCTTGATGTTTTCCTGCATCAGCTTCCAGTTGCCGGGGATGCGCTGGCGGTTGTAGCCGAGAATGCGCAGCTTGCGCCCGTTGAAGAGGCGATCGAAGTAATGCAGGATTTCCGGGCCGATGAATTCCTCCAGCGACACCACGTCATGGTCGAACGACGCGAACACGACGCCGCCGCGAACCGCGACCTTCAGCCGGGTCAGTCCGTGCTCTTCGATCCGGAACTCCTTCGGCATGCCGCCGTTGACCTTGCCGTCCTGCTTGACGCCGCGCCGGAACGGCACGCCCTGGAGTTCGCCGTTCAGCTTGTAGTTCCACTGGTGATACGGGCAGACGAATTCCTTGCGATTGCCGTGGCGCTCGCGGCAGAATTGCATGCCCCGATGGGCGCAGACGTTCTCCACCACCTGGATCGTTCCATCCGCGTCGCGCACCATGATGACCGAGCGCTCACCCACCGCGGTGCGCTTGAAGTCGCCGGCGTTCGGAACCTCCGCCTCCAGGCCCACGTAACACCAATGTCCGCGGTAGAAGAAGCGCTCCAGCTCGCGCTTGTAGATCGCTTCATCGGTATAAGCCCAGAACGGTATGCGGCTGGAGCCGCGGCCTTCCCAATCCAGCCGTACCGGGAACACCGGTCGGATATCTTCCATTTCTCTCTCCTCCATTGCTCTTGTGCTTTCCTCGCGTTCGCTGCGTCACCGTCTTGCTTCGCGCCACGGCACGGCAAGCGCGTTCCATCGTGAGCCCATGCCTTGCTCGCCGAGGCGATGGCGGCAGGCATCGCGTCGTGGCCACACCTCTGGCCACACTTCCTGCGAAACGGGAAAGAAATGCATCTCGCTGTCTCCCGCATTCAGTTGGCGACCGGGTAAAACGCGTCGGCATACAGATGTTCCGGCTGCATGCCCTTTCTTTTCAGGAGCAAGGCAGCGGCTTCCACCATGGCCGGTGCGCCGCAGACATAGGCGCGCCAGCCGGCGAAGCCGCTCCAGTCCGCATCGACTGCCTCCGTCACCAATCCGCGGCGCATCCTCGGATCGCTGCAGCCGCCGGCGACGACGGTATGCAGATGCAGCGCCGGATGCAGGTCGCGCAGCGCAGCCAGTTGATCGGCGCCGTAGATATCTTCCGGCGCTCGGGCGCCGAAATAGAGGTGGATGGGGTTGCGCATGCCCGCCGCCAGTGCGCCGCGCACGATCGACAGCACCGGCGCCAACCCGGTGCCGCCGGCGATGCAAAGCATCGGACCGTCGTGCCGGGTACGCAGGTAAGCGGTGCCGAGCGGCCCGCTCACGCGGACCGGATCGCCTACTTTCAGATGGTGGGCAACATAGCCGCTGACGCGGCCGCCGGGCACCACACGCACATGGAATTCCAGCTCGTCGTCGTTCGCCAGGCCCGCCATCGAATAGGGCCGGACATGTTCTGGCGAGAATTGCAGGTTTGCGTACTGCCCCGGCGAAAAATCCAGCGGCTTGGCGGAGCGCAAACGCAGGCGCCGGATATCGTGCGTCAGGGTGTCGATCGCCACCACCGATGTCTTCAGCGTGCGTGCCGGATGAATCACGATTTCGTCCGGTTCGGGAATCTCGATCTCGCAACTCTCGACGATGGTGCTGGTGCAGGCCAGCACAAATCGCCCTTCACCGGGATTGGTGATCTTTGCTTCCGCGCCCGACTCCAGCAGCCGCCCGCGCTTCACCTTGCAGCGGCAGGTCCCGCAGCGTCCCGCCGTACAGCTGTAGGAGATCGGCACCTGGTGCTCGCGCAGCACCTCCAGCAGGTTGGCGCCCGGCGTCACGGCAATGGTGCGGTTCAGCGGATGTACGAGCAATTCCATACGGGCGAGCGGCTGGGAAGAAGAATGATGAACGGATTATAAGAAGGCTCCATGTATTGGCACAGACTATCCCATGAATTTATAATATTGATTTCATGAATATTAAGATAAGCCCATGGATCTCAAGGACATCGACCTGAACCTGCTGCTGGTCTTCAACGAATTGTTGATCGAGCGCCGCGTATCGGCGGTCGCCGACAAGCTCGGTCTCACCCAACCCTCGGTCAGCAATGCGCTGGCGCGACTGCGCAAGCTGCTCGGCGACGAGCTGTTCGTGCGCACCGCGCGCGGGATGGCGCCGACCGCCTACGCCAGCCACCTTGCCGAGCCGATCAGCTATGCGATGGCGACGATCCGCACCACCTTGAACGAGCGCGTGGAATTCGATCCGAAAACCAGTACGCGCAAGTTCACGATCGGCATGACCGATATCGGGGAGATCTACTTTCTCCCGAGCCTGATGGAGACGCTGGCCCGGGCCGCGCCCGGGGTATCGATCAGCACGATCAGGAATACCGCAGTGAATTTGAGAGACGCCATGGAAGCCGGACAGGTGGACCTGGCGATCGGATTGCTGCCGCAGTTGAAGGCGGGATTTTTCCAGCGGCGGCTATTCCAGCAGCGCTACGTCTGCATGTTCCGCAGGAAGCATCCGCTGGACAGGGGAAAGCTGAGCCTGAAGCAGTTTTCCGAGGCGGACCACGTCGTGGTCGTGTCACCCGGTACCGGGCATTCGCGGGTGGACGAAACGATAGAGCGCAAGGGCATACGGAGAAGGATACGGCTGGAGGTGCCGCACTTCGTCGCACTCGGTCACATCCTGTCGACCACCGACATGATCGCGACCGTGCCCGAACGCTACGCGTGGCAATGCGTGAAACCGTTCGGCCTGCAGTACGTTCCCCATCCGGTGGCATTGCCGATGGTCGGGATCAATATTTTCTGGCATGCGAAGATGCACAAGGAGCCCAGCAACCATTGGCTGCGCGGCGTGATATTCGACCGCTTCAGCAAGTGAGCTGGCTCACCGGCAATCCACGAAGGCCAGGCCGTCGGGTCAGGGTTTTCCCAGCTCGATGACGCCGTCGGAAGGCTGCGCCGCGCGCGGTCGCGGCGCCGCCCGCCGGTGCGGATCGAGGCACGAGAATTCGAGCGTCACTTCCGGTCCATGAGCAAGCCCGCCCGGCCGGGTCTTGATTGCGGTGGCCTGAAGGAATTTTCCTGTGGACGCGCAATGCCGGCGGGCGTCCCGGAATGCCTCCCCCTTCAAGTCGGAGACGGACCCGATTACCGGCGCGCCCTGCTTGCTTATCGAGTACGCATCCTTGCCGGTGCTCCGTATCGCGGAAGCCGCGTTCGTGCTGCCGGCGCTGTCGGTGCCGGTAGTGGTGGCGCAGCCGGCAAGCATCGCCAACAGCCAGAAACCGATCAATCTTTTCATCACACTCCCCTGAAACGACGCTGCGGAATTATTGTTATTGTAGACCCGTACCTCCCCGGCACGCGGATCGGTTCCTTGTTCGTTTCGGCACCGGACGCCGATAGTCGCGCCATGCCAGGTTGAAAACGCCTGTTGATGAACGACCGGCAGCTCATGCAAGGCGGGGCGCCGTCACGCGCCGTCGCGATCAGCGTCAGAGATAGCGCTCGCTCCAGGCGGCGATCAGGTTCGCCGCGTAGACGGCATCGCTGCGCCGGGTCAGCAGATGGTCGGCATCGTCGAGCGAAACGAAGCTCTTCGGATGCCGGGCCGCGGTAAAGATGTGCAGCGCATTCGAAACGTCCACGGTGTCGTCGCGCGGCGAATGCATCACCAGCAGTGCCCGGCGCAATCGTCCGATGCGCGGCGTCAGCGCCTGCTCCCGCGCATCCAGCAGAAACTGCCGCTTGATACGGAACGGACGCCCGGCCAGCTGGACTTCGGCTTCGCCGTCGGTTTCTATCCGCTCCAGATGATCCCGGAACAAGCCGACCACATGGCTCGGATCGCTCGGCGCGCCGATGGTCACCACCGCTTTCGCTTCCGCGATTCCCGATGCGGCGGCCAGCACCGCCGCGCCGCCCAGGCTGTGCCCGATCAGCAGGGACGGAGCGCGGTCGCTGCCGCGCAGGTAGTCGGCGGCGGCCAGCAGATCCGCGACGTTGGATGAAAAATTGGTGTTCGCGAATTCGCCTTCGCTGGCGCCGAGCCCGGTGAAATCGAAGCGCAGTACCGCGATGCCATGTTCGGTCAGCGCCTGCGCGATCCGGCTCGCGGCAAACACATCCTTGCCGCAGGTGAAACAATGGGCGAACAGCGCAACCGCGCGTACCGCGCCGGAAGGCGCGTCGAAACGCGCGGCAAGCATCTGGCCGCCGGCGCCGGGGAATTCGCGTCGTTCGCTTGACATGCCACCCTCCTTTCATGCAGCCGCGGTAATCGCCGGCTCCCGTTCACGGGCCGGCAAGCATGATTATGCGCGCGCGCCGCATTCGCGCCCGGTCAAGAGGTACCGGCATTGCCGGCCAGCTTGCGGTTCTTTTCGTTCAAGGCGTGGATCAGGCCGTCGATTCCGCCGCGGGTGATTTCGGCCGAAAAATTGCCCTTGTAAGTCTGGACCAGCCACGCGCCAAGCAGGTTGACGTCATATACCTTCCATCCGTCCGCCGATTTGTACATCCGATAGCTGACGCGAATCGGTTCGCCGCCGCGCGCCTGCCTTACCTCGAAGCGCACCTCGACATCGGTATCCGACGGATCGGCCCGCAGCGGCAGGAATTGCAGGGTCTGGTCGCCGATCTGCGACAGCGCGCCGGCGTAGGTATGGATCAGCAACGCGCGGAATTCCCCGATCAGTTGCTGTTTCTGCCCCGGCGTGGCCTGACGCCAGTAATGGCCTACCGTGAGCGCGGTCGCACGCTCGAAATCCACGTACGGCAGGATCATGGTCTCGACCAGTTGCTGCATGCGAGCCCGGTTGCCGGCCCTGATTTCGGGGTCGCTCCTGGCTGTATCCATGACCTGGGTGGTGATGCGCCGCGCCAGCACGTCGGGCGCTTCCGTGGTCGCCTGGCCGCCGAACGCGCCCGGAGCCAGCGTCAGGGTGGCAGCCGCCAACAGTATTCCGAATAATTTCATCATGTCCTTTTCCACTATTCTGCGCCGCGCTTGCAGGCGCGAACGGCGACTTCGCCCGGGCAATCGGCTGATTAGCCTGACGGTCGCACTTGGGCATTCGCGTTTGCAGCGGCATCGTGCATCGGTGAGGCCATTCTATGCAGGCTGCGTTTATGGATAAATGGGCTAATAATGAAAGGACTATCCCAAAAATTCGAACAATCAAGCAGACTGGCGATGGATTACGCAGCGCATTTGCCACGCCGCGTCCGGACCTGTCGCAGGCTCCGAAACTTTTCCGGCAGCGCGTGGCCTAACGGAAAGGAAGCAGCATTGCTGCATCCTATTGTCCCGAAAGGAGGCTGATGATGAAGATCCCGTTTCTGATCTTGCTTCTGGAAGCCGCAATGCTGGGCGGTTTGTCGCTGATCTTTCTGGTGCTGTAACCGTTCCGCATTTTGACGGCGGCCGCCGGCGGCGGCCGCATTGGTGAAGCCCGCGTCCATTTCCGGTCGACGCCGGGCAAAGGGGAGCTGTGTGCCTCCTTCGCCGACGAAATTCCTCGCTACATCAGCCGGCATCTGCATGTCCGGCAGCAACTCCCGATAAACACTAATATAGTGCCACCTGTCATCAAGGTGCGCGCTACGCTTGCGCGCGCCGTCACAAGGAGATTTCATGAAGCTGGTGCGCTACGGCCGGCCCGGCAAGGAAAAGCCGGGCCTGATCGATCACGATGGAAAATTGCGGGACTTGTCGTCGGTGATTCCGGATATCGGACCGGAACAGCTCTCGGCGAAAGTGCTGGCGAAGCTGGCCAAGCTGAAGCCCGAAACCCTGCCGCTGGTGCGCGGCAAACCGCGCTTCGGGGTGCCGGTTGCACAGGTCGGGAAGTTCATCGGCATCGGATTGAATTACTCGGACCATGCACAGGAAGCCGGCATGGCGATTCCGAAGGAACCGATCATCTTCATGAAGGCGAACACCAGCCTGTCCGGCCCGGACGATCCGATCCGGCTGCCGAAGGGTTCGAAAAAGACCGACTGGGAAGTGGAGCTGGGCGTGGTGATCGGCAGCAAGGCGCAATCGGTCAGCGAAAAGGACGCGCTGCAGTACGTGGCCGGCTATTGCGTGGTCAACGACGTATCGGAGCGCGAGTACCAGCTGGAGCGCGGTTCGCAATGGGACAAGGGCAAGGGTTGCGATACCTTCGGCCCGGTCGGCCCGTGGCTGGTCACGCGCGACGAGGTGCCGAACCCGCAGCGGCTCGACATGTGGCTGGAGGTGAACGGCGAACGCCTGCAAAGCGGCAACACGAAGACCATGATCTTCTCGGTTGCGAAACTGGTCAGCTATACCAGCCGCTTCATGACGCTGATGCCGGGTGACATCATCACCACCGGCACGCCGCCGGGCGTCGGCATGGGCATGAAGCCGCCGCGTTTCCTGAAGCGCGGCGACCGCGTCACGCTCGGCATCGACGGCCTCGGCGAGCAGGCGCAGCAGGTGATCGGACAGCGCGATATGGGCTGAGTAACGCGGCCGAGTAACGCGTCTGAGTAACGCATCCCCGGCGCAATGCCGGGGATTCTATGCCGGGGATTTATTCCGCGTCCGGCTGGCGCGCCGGCGCCGCGGCGGCAAATGCTTCCAGTTCCATGCAGGCTGCGTCGATGCGCTCGATGGTCGGCATCTTCGACAAATCGCATCCGGTACGCCGCGCATTGAAGATCTGCGGGATCAGGCAGCAATCGGCGAGCGACGGCGTATCGCCGAAACAGAAGCGGCCGGTGCGCGGGTCGTTCGCCAGCATTTCCTCGACCGCCGCCAGCCCTTGCTCGCACCAGTGCCGGTACCAGGCATTCTTTGCGTCGTCGTCGACCTTCAGTTCGCGCACCAGGTAGCGCAGCACGCGCAGGTTGTTGACCGGATGGATGTCGCAGGCGATCGCCAGCGCGATGCTGCGCACGAATGCCCGGTCTGCCGGCGCCTGCGGCAGCAGCGGCGGCGCCGGATGGGTTTCTTCCAGGTACTCGATGATCGCCAGCGACTGCGTCAGCGGGCGTGGACCGGATGCCTGCTCGTCGATCAGCGTCGGCACCAGCGCGGCTGGGTTGAGCTTGCGGTATTCCGGCGTCAACTGCTCGCCGCCGTGGCGCAACAGATGCACCGGAAGCACGCTGTAATCCAGTTGCTTGAGGTTCAGCGCAATGCGCACCCGGTACGCGGCCGAGCTGCGAAAATAGCTGTAAAGCTGCATACGGCGCCTCTTACCGCTTATACGATCTTCACGCGCAATTCGCCCAGCCCGGTGACGCTGCCTTCAAGCAAATCGCCGCGCTTGACCGCCGCCACACCGGCCGGCGTGCCGCTGAAAATCAGGTCGCCCGGCTGCAACTCGAAATATTTCGACAAATGTTCGATGGTTTCCGCCACATTCCAGATCAGCTTGTCGATGTCGCTCTTTTGCCGCGTTTCGCCGTTCACGTTCAGCTGGATGTCGCCGCTGTTGATCGGGCCGGTGGCCGCTACCGGATGGATCGGACCGATCGGCGCCGAGTGATCGAAGCCCTTGCCGGTGCACCACGGCCGGCCCAGCTTCTTCGCTTCACCCTGCAGGTCGCGCCGGGTCATGTCCAGGCCCACTGCATAACCCCACACGTGCTGCTGCGCGTCGGCGGCCGCGATATTGCTCCCGCCCTTGCCGATTGCCACGACCAGTTCGATCTCGTGATGCAGGTCGCTGGTCATGCCCGGATACGGCATTTCCCCGATGCTGCCCTGGGCCACCGGCAGCACTGCGTCGGCCGGTTTCAAGAAAAAGAACGGAGCTTCCCTCCCGGTCGCGCCCATTTCCTTTGCATGCTCGACATAATTGCGTCCGACGCAATAAATGCGGTGCACCGGGAAAACGGCATCGCTGCCGGCGACCGGTACGGTGGCGATGGGGGATGCGGGAATGGCAAATTGCATGAAAGGCTCCTCGGTTGTTTCGGAGATTATGCCATCGCTCGGCAACCGATGCGCTCGATGAAAAAAGCCGCGCCCGCCGCCGGGTACGGCTCCATTGCATGACAACGAATTGCAGGGTTCAGCCTTCGCCCAGGTAGGCTTCGCGCACGCGCGGATCGTTCAGCATGTCCTTCGCATCGCCGCTCATCGTGATCAATCCGGAATCCATCACATAGCCGCGATGCGCGGCCTGTAGCGCCAGCTTCGCATTCTGCTCGACCAGCAGGATGGTCACGCCCTCGGCGGAAACAGTGCGCACCACGTCGAAGATTTTTTCCACCATGATCGGCGACAGGCCCATCGACGGCTCGTCCAGCAACAGCAGCCTGGGGTGGCTCATCAGCGCGCGCGCCATCGCCAGCATCTGCTGCTCGCCACCGGACAGCGTGCCGGCCAGTTGCGACGCACGCTCCTTGAGCCGGGGGAAAACCGTGAACCACTTGTCGATGTCGGCGTCGATGCCGTCCTGGTCGTCGCGGGTATACGCACCCATCAGCAGATTTTCCAGGATCGACATGCGGGTGAACACGCCGCGTCCCTCCGGCACCATCGCCAGCCTTTTCCTTACCAGCTCGAACGAAGGACTGCCCATGACCGGCCGGCCGTCGTAATGAATCTCGCCTTCCACCCGGCACCCGGGAAGCGTGCCGGTGATCGCCTTCAGCGTGGTGGTCTTGCCCGCTCCGTTGGCGCCGATCAGCGTGACCAGTTCGCCCTGCCGGACTTCCAGGTCGACGCCCTTGACCGCCTGGATGCCGCCGTAGGCGATCCTGAGTCCGCTCAGTTTCAGTACGCACTCGGCCATCAGCGGCTTCCTCCCAGGTATGCCTCGATCACTGCCGGATTCCTTTGCACCTCGGCCGGTTCGCCTTCCGCGATCGGCCTGCCGTAATCGAGCACCGTCAGGCGGTCGCACAGGCCCATCACCAGTTTCACGTCGTGTTCGATCAGCAGGATGGTCTTGCCTTCCGCCTTGATCCTGAGCAGCAGCTCGCGCAGCCCCAGCTTCTCGGTCGCGTTCATGCCGGCAGCCGGTTCGTCCAGCGCCAGCAGCTTGGGTTCGGTGGCCAGCGCACGGGCGATTTCGAGCCGGCGCTGATCGCCGTACGACAGGTGCTTCGCGGTACGGTCGGCGAATTGCGCGATGCCGACGAAGTCGAGCAATTCCATCGCCCGCGCGCGGATCGCCGCCTCTTCCGCCCGCGCCGCCTTGTGCCGCAGCACTGCGCCCAGCACCCCCTGGCGGGTACGCACGTGGCGCCCGACCATCACGTTTTCGAGCGCGCTCATCTCCGCGAACAGGCGGATGTTCTGGAAAGTGCGCGCGATGCCGGCCTTCGCCACTTCATGCGGGGCCGTCGGCGAATACGGTTTGCCGTCCAGCTCGAAGCTGCCGGTGTCGGCCCGGTACAGGCCGGTGATCACATTGAAGAAGGTAGTCTTGCCGGCGCCGTTGGGGCCGATCAAGCCGTAAATCTGGCCGCTGTTGATGGTGAGGCTGACATCGGACAATGCCTGCAGGCCGCCGAAGCGCTTGTTGACGCCGTCGATCCTGAGTATCGCTTGCTCGCTCATGCGCTCTCCTCAGGCTGCCAGCATGGTCTTGTCGTCCTCGTCGGAGCGTCTGGCGTTGCCGGTGATCCGGTCTTCCTTGCGCGGCGCCGGCCACAGCCCGGCCGGCCTGGTCAACATGATGATCACCATCGCCAGCCCGTACAGCAACTGGCGCAACACTTCGGCATCGACCAGCACCTTGCCGAACAGCATTTGCTGCATCGGCTCCACCACGTGGCGCAGCACTTCCGGCAGGCCGGCCAGGATCAGGCCGCCGAGCACTACGCCGGGAATGTGGCCCATCCCGCCAAGCACCACCATCGCCAGCACCGCGATCGATTCCATCAGCGAAA
>CBIHOK010000035.1:0-25798 GCA_966211575.1 uncultured Noviherbaspirillum sp. | reverse complement strand
CGGCCGCATCGGTCTTGTTGCGCTTGACGTAAGCGCGGATATACGCCGCCGGCAGGATCTTCACGTCGATGCCCAGGCTGTTGAACCAGCGCGCCCAGTGATGCGCGGAACCGCAGCCTTCCATGATGACCAGCGACACGTCGCGGTTGACGAACCAGCGTTCGAACTGGGTGCGTGTCAGCCGATGCTGTTCGGTAATGCGCCAGTTGGCGTCGGCAACGGCAAGTTGAAATATGGATTTGGCCAGATCAACGGCCACGGTAGTAGACTGCATGGCGGACTCCTTTCGTTGAAAACTGATCCCCGTCCCCACGTTGACCAGTGCGCCTACTTTGGCGCAAAAAGGCGGGGGGAGTCCATCCCATCATTCAACCGGACCTTCGCAACAAGCCACGCCGGCCGGTTAATTCAGGCGTTACTCCAGAAACTCCGACTTCATCGGTTCATGCGTACACGTATATCAAAACTCTTGGCGATTGGCGCTTTATGGATGCTGGCGAATGGCTCCCACGCAGCGGCACCTGCGAAGCCCCAGGATAGATGTGGCTGGTTTGATAATCCGACGCCAGGTAACGCATGGCTTCACGACCGCGATGGGGAGTGGACGATTGCCATTCAAGGAGCTTACGAAGCGGAAGGTGATTGGCCTCAGTTCAAAGATTCACAATGGGTTCCGGTCAACGGAATGCACGGGTATGGCTGTGCCTGCATCAAGGCGGTCGTGGATGCGAAGAGGCGCCAGATCGTTAAGATCATTTCCGCCAGCGCGCGTCCGCTTCGCGCATGCCGAAAGGATCGTTCGCTCAAGGAGCCGGCGGACTAACCCCTCCTATATGCCCCCCCGAAGTACAAGAAACTGACCGATAATTCTGGCTTGGGGGATAGCCTGCAGTCGACTATCCGGCATCTGAATTGGGCTCTTTACTGACCCGTGCCGACATGGAATCTGCGCCACCGTTGCGCCAATCATCACGAGCGGCAAGCATGTAGCTGTCGGAAATGTTATCGGCATCAAACAGTGGGGAAGTGTTCCGATTAGCTATGATGAACGATCAATCTCTATGCAAAAGCGAGCGGGTTAGGCGCCGCAGCCATCCCGGAAAGCCATGACCACAACCCCCATGACCAAAATAGCCCGACCAGAAGATGCGCCCCACGCCTTCCAGGCCGCCTGGAACGCTCACGACATGGCCGCACTCGGTGCACTATTTCATGAAGACGCGACCTTCGTGAATCGTTTCGGGCACTATGTCCGTGGGGTCAACGAGATCGTGGCGCTGCACGCCCCCATCCACAAAACGATCTATCGCGACTCCACGCTCGAAAACGAGTTAATCGACGTCGCCCCAATTGCGGACGACGCGGCAGTCATCCATTTCTGGAGCCGCCTGGCGGCCGGCACAGCTCATCCGGCCGGGCCACACAAGGTCGATACGCTGATCCTCGCGGTGCTGACGAGACAGAACGGAATCTGGCGCATCCGGGCACTCGAGAATGTGACCCTCACAAATCCCCGGACTGGAGAGGCGATCTTGCGCGATCAAGGCGGCGTTGCCGCATAAATGCGCAGCCGCCATTCTTTGTCCGATTCCTCGAGAGCAACCACATCAAGCGCGCTGCCTGAATAACTCGATCACGCGCTGCGCCAGCGGCGACAGGTAGCCCTCCGGCCGATACATGATCCCGATGTCGCGCCCGAAGCTGGCGCCGGCAACATCCAGGATGCCGAGATCGAGCGCCGCCAGCAGGTTCTTCGATCCATCCCCGCAGATCGTCAGCAGCTCGGTGCCCTGCACCAGCGAAAACGTCGCGGCGCTGCCGAAATCCGTTTCGATACGGATGCGCGGCGGCGCCATCCCGCGCTTGCGGAACATATCGTCGATGTGCAGCCGCACGCGCGTATCGCGCGGCGGCAGCATCCATTCGGCATCGGCCAGGTCGCGCAGACCCAGGTTCCTGCGGCGGCGTAGCGGATGGTCGAGCGCCGCGACGAAATACAAGTTGTCGCTGTACAGCGGGATGAAGCGCATGTCGGTGGTTTCGCCGTGCGGCAGCGGCGCCAGCACGAGATCGAATTCGCCGGCGCGCAGCATCGGCAGCAATTCGCCGGTCAGGCGTTCGCGCAGTTCGAAGCGGGCGACCGGCCGCTCGCGCAGCAGCATCTTGCATACCGAAAACACCATCTTTTCGTTGACGGTGCGACTGAAGCCGAGCCGCAGCACGCCCTGCTCACCGGTGCGCATCTGATGCATTTCCTGCATCGCGTCCACGTATTCGAGCGAGATCCGGGTCGCGCGCCGGATGAATGAGCGGCCGGCCTCGGTGGGGACCACGCCCTTCGGCGTGCGCTCGAACAGGCGCAGGCCGACGTCGGCCTCGATGCGGCGCATCGCCTTGGTCAGCGCCGGCTGACTGATGCCAAGCAACTCGGCGCCGCGCGAAATGCTGCCGCCGCGGGCGACCGCCAGCAGGTAGTCGAAATCCTCGATCTGCATGGTCATAACCGTTCGGAATGGAGATTTCCATTTTACGGCATTGTAGATATGCCGGAATGCGACCACACTGGTTTGAACCATTCAAAACCATAAACCGGAGACTTCGCAGTGGACCTCAGCCTGCATATCCGCCGTGGCGCCCGCTACTGGCCGGACCGCCCCGCCATCCTCTATCGCGACCGCACCACCACTTACCGCCAACTCGACGAACGTTCGAGCCGGCTTGCCAATGCGCTGCTCGGCCTCGGCCTGCGCAAGGGCGACCGCGTGGCGATCCAGTCGCGCAACTGCGCGGAGATCGTCGAGATCGAATGCGCACTGTACAAGGCCGGCCTGACCAAGGCGGCGCTGAATCCGCGCTTCACGGCCGCCGAGGCGAGCGACGTGGTCGGCAATTGCACGCCGACGGTGATGTTCGCCGGCGAAGGTTTCCAGAACTACACGCGCGAGACGCCGGGGTTTGCCTCGGTGCGCCATTTCATCGCGCTGACCGGGAAAACCGGGCAGGCGGAAGGCTATCTGCCGTACGAAAACTTCGTCGCGCAAGGCAGCCCGGTGGCGCCGACAGTGGACATCGCGGCGGACGACGTGGCGGTGCTGCATTTCTCTTCCGGCTCCACCGGCAAGATCAAGGCGGCGATGCAGACCTATGGCAACCGCAAGGCCAGCCTGCGCAAGTTCCTGATGGGCAACGACTATGCGGCGACTCCCGGCGACCGGCTCGCGCTGCTCGGCCCGGCCACGCATGCGACCGGCATGTTCATGCAGCCGTTCATGTACTACGGCGGCACGCTGGTGGTGTTCGACAAGTTCGATCCTGCGCACTTCCTGCGCTCGGTGCAGGAACTGCGCATCACGCATGTGTTCATGGTGCCGGCGATGATCAACATGATCCTCGCGCAGCCCGACCTCGAACGCTACGACCTGAGCAGCCTGAAGGCGCTGTCGTACGGCGCCGCGCCGATGGCGCCGGCGCGCATCATCGAAGCCTGGGAACGCATCGGGCCGATCCTCGCGCAGGGTTACGGCGGCGCCGAAACCACGTCTGGCGTCACGCGCCTGACGCGCGCCGACCATGCCTACGCAATTGCCCACCGGCCCGAGCGGCTGGCGTCCTGCGGCCGCCCACTGAGCGAAGCGGACGTGCGGGTGGTGGATGCCGAAGGCAACGAAGTCTGCGGCGACGAGATCGGCGAGATCGTGGTGCGCGGCGACGACGTGTTCGCCGGCTACTGGGGCGAACCGGGGCTGACCGCCGAAGTGCTGATCGACGGCTGGTATCACACCGGCGACCTGGCGAAGGTCGACGACGAAGGCTACATCTACCTGGTCGACCGCAAGAAGGACATGATCATTTCCGGCGGCTTCAACGTCTATCCGACCGAAGTGGAAGCGGTGCTCTACCAGCACCCGGCAGTCTATGAAGCCTGCGTGATCAGCATCCCGGACGAACGCTGGGGCGAGAGCGTGAAGGCGGTGGTGGCGCTCAAGCCCGGGGCCGAAGCGGGCGCCGACGAGCTGATGGCATTTTGCCGCGCCCGGCTGGCCGACTACAAGACGCCGCGCTCGGTCGATTTCACTGCCGAACTGCCGAAGAACCCGAGCGGCAAGATCGCGCGCAAGGTCGTCCGGGAACCGTACTGGGCAGGCCGGGAACGCCGCGTGAACTGACCGATCAACCGCACAGGAAAATACACATGGAAACCATCACCAATCCCCGGTTCGCCGCGCTGCGCGACGGCATCCGCCGCTACATCGCAGACGAACTGATCCCGCTCGAGCGCGAGTACAAACTCGGCCCCGAAGATCCGTGGCCGCGCGAACTGCTCGGCCGCATCTGGAAACGCTCGCACGAACTCGGCTTCCTGAGCGCGACGCTGCCGCGCGAACTGGGCGGGCCCGGCCTGTCGATTACCGAGATATGCCTGCTGAAAGCGGACATCGCCGAATCCGGCGCGCTGCTGGCGGCTCACGTGCTGGGCGACCTGAGCGGGCCGCCGCGCGTCGGCAACCTGATGCCGCTGGCGACGGCCGACCAGATCGACCGGATTTTCAAGCCGGTGCTGCGTGGCGAAAAAGGCATCTGCTTCGCGCTGACCGAACCGCACTCCGGCTCCGACGCCGCCAGCATCAAAACCAGCGCGGTGCGCGACGGCGACGAACTGGTGATCAACGGCCACAAGCATTACATCAGCGGCTCCACCTTTGCCGACTTCGCGATCGTGATCTGCGTGACCGATCCCGAGGCCGGCCCGAAAGGCATCACCGCGGTGCTGGTGGACCTGCACTCGCCGGGCGTGCGCCGGGTCGAGGATTACCTGCCGATGTCGGGCCAGCATATCGACTCCGACCTGCTGTTCGAGAACGTGCGGGTGCCGGTCGCGAACGTGATCGGCGGCTTCGGCAACGGCTTGCGGTTGGGCATGGCGCGCATCAACGTGAACCGGCTGCTGCACTGCCCGACCATGCTCGGCCTGGCGCGCATGACCTACAGGCGCTCGCTCGACTATGCGAACGCGCGCAAGCAGTTCGGCGGACCGATCGCGCGCTTCCAGGCGATCCAGCACATGCTGGCCGACATGGCAACCAGCCTGTATGCGTGCGAAAGCATGATCCTGAACGCGGCCGCGAAGGCGGATGCCGGCGAAGACATCCGCTTCGAGGCGTCCGCCTGCAAGCTGTTCGTGTCGGAGCGCTGCTTCGAAGTCGCCGACAAGGCGGTGCAGATCCACGGCAACGTCGGCGTCACGCACAACCATCCGGTCGAACATGCGTTCCGCAAGCTACGCATGTTCCGCATCCTCACCGGCACCAGCGAAATCCAGCGCAACACTATCGCCAAGGAGATCTTGTCGGAGGAACGATAGAGTCCTGCCGGATCAGGCAAGGTCGAGGCGGATTGGCTTCGGAGCAAGCCGGTCTTCTTCCCCGGTCCGTCTTCCGCTGTCCGGAGAAGTAGACCGGACGCTTCGCTCCCCTCTCCCACGAAAGTGGGAGAGGGGTTGGGGGAGAGGGTGGTAGCAAGGGAGACGTCCTTGGCACGCCCCCTCTCCCCAGCCCTCTCCCGCAAGCGGGAGAGGGAGCCGCAAAGCAGCACTGGAGGCATGGTCACTCGTACCGGCAAATCAGTCAGGTCGAAAGTATTTCATTCATAAAGAGAAGGAGACAGACAAATGAAAACAATCACGAAAATCACGATGGCGGCAGCGTTGCTCGCATGCGGTACCGCGTTCGCGCAAGGCGACCTGCCGGAACTGAAATTTCAGGATTACCCGAGCACCGGCGGCAACCTGCTGGCGCGGGTCGCGATCGCCAAGGGTTTCTGCGAGAAGCACGGAATCAAGTGCTCGCTGAAGACCATTCCGTCGGCCCCGCTCGGATTGCAGGTGATGACCGCGGATTCGATCGACGTCGCAATGACGCCGCTGCTGGTCGAGATCAGCGCGGTGCACCGAGGCGCGAAGGTCAAGGCGATCGCCGGCGCGGTGGTCGACAACATCGGTCAGCTGGTGGTGCGCAACGACGCGCTGGGGCCGCACGCGGACCAGGGCTTCCCGGGCGCGTTCCAGGATCTGAAGGGGAAGAAGATCGGCGTCACCGTGCGCGGCGGCTCGTCCGAGCTGCAGTTGCGCTTTTTGCTGGAGAAGGCCGGCCTCAAGCCGGACGACGTGACGGTGGTGGCGGTGGGCGGCGTCAATACCGCGATGCCGGCGATGATGTCGGGCCAGATCGATGCCGCGTTCAGTTATGAGCCGGCCGGCTCGATGTGCGAAGTCGACAAGAAATGCAAGCTGGTCTACCTCGCGTCCCGGGAAAAGCAGCCGGCCGAGATCTACGCGACCAACGGCGCCCAGCAGAACATGGTGGTCAAGCAGGAAATGATAGACCGGTATCCGGAACGGGTCGCGGCGATCATCGGTGCGATGACCGATGCGCAGGACTTCATTCGCGATCCGAAGAATTTCCCCGAAGTGGCGAAGATCTCCCGGCAATTCTTCAACCTGAAGGTGCCGCACGGCGAGGAAATCACCGACCTGTCGGTGCGCAAGGCGATCCCCGGCGACCGCGTGGCGATTTCGCGCGATGCGGTGAAGGCGACGGTCGACCTGATGCTGAAACTGAAGATGATTCCGAAACCGGTTCCGGTGCAAGACCTGGTGTACGACAAGGCGCCCTGATCATGGCTGCCATCCTCTCGATGCCGGCGCAGCCGGCGCAGTCCCCAGAAGCGCCCGCGATCGTGCTGCGCGAACTGAGCGTGCGCTTCGGCAGCGAAGTGCTGGCGGTCGACAACGCGAGCCTGACGGTGCGGCCGGGCGAATTCGTTTCCTTCGTCGGCCCCAGCGGCTGCGGCAAGACCACCATCCTGAACACGCTGACCGGCCTGCTGCCGCTGCAGCAGGGGGAAGTCAGCATACTCGGCAAGCCGCCGCGCCCCGGTAACGCGGACATCGCCTACATGCTGGCGCGCGACTGCCTGCTGCCGTGGCGCACCGTGCTGCAGAACGCCTGCTACGGAATGGAAGTGCGCAAGCTGCCGAAGGCGCAACGCGAGCAGCGCGCACGGGCGCTGTTGTGCGAGGTCGGCCTCGCGCAGTTCATCGATGCCTATCCGAAGGCGCTGTCGCACGGGATGCGGCAGCGCTGCGCGCTGGCGCGCACCTTCTGCCTCGATTCGCCGGTGCTGCTGATGGACGAGCCGTTCGGCGCGCTCGATGCGCAGACCAAGCTGCAGCTCGAAGACGTGCTGCTGCGGCTGTGGGCGTCGCAGCAGCGCACCGTGGTGTTCATCACGCACGATCTGGCGGAAGCGGTCGCCTTGTCGGACCGGGTGATCGTGATGAGCCCGCGCCCGGGCCGCATCGTCGCCGATATCCCGATCAACCTGCCGCGTCCGCGCTCGGTGCGCGAGCTGCAGAAGGATCCGGATTTCCACCACTACTACGCGCAGCTCTGGACGCTGCTCGAACAAGGAATGCATGATGAAGTCGAATAAAGAACCCGGCCGGCCGCGCTACTACGTCTGGCAGGCCCTCAGCCTGATCGCCGGCATCGCGCTGTGGCAGGTGGCGGCCGACCGCGGCTGGATAGATGAAACCTTCTTCGGCAAGCCGTCCGCCATCCTGCAGTTCCTCGAAAACGGCTTCATCTTCGGCACCGGCCTGTGGCGCGAACTCGGCTACACGCTGGCCGGCACCGCGCTCTCGTTCATCGGGGGCAGTCTCGCGGCGATCGCGGCGGGCATGCTGTTCGCCGCGCTGCCGCCGCTGCACCGCGCGCTCGATCCCTACCTGACGCTGTTCAACGCGATGCCGCGCATCGCGCTCGCGCCCTTGTTCCTGATGTGGTTCGGGCTCGGCATCGGCTCCAAGGTCGCGGTCGGATTCAGCCTGTCGTTCTTCATCGTGCTGTCGTCGACGCTGGCCGGCGTGCGCGGCGTCAATACCGACTTTCTGACGCTGTCGCGCTCGCTCGGCAGCTCGCCACTGCAGATTTTTGTGAAGGTAACGCTGCCGTCGGCGGTGCCGGTGATCTTCTCCGGGCTGCGGCTGGGGCTGATCTACTCGATGCTGGGCGTGGTCGGCGCCGAGCTGATCGCCGCCGAACACGGGCTCGGACAGCAGCTCGCCTACCTGCAGTCGAACTTCGACACCAGCGGCGTGATGGGCATCCTGCTGCTGCTCGCGGTGCTGGGGCTGCTGATCACGACCGGCATGAGCCGGCTGGAACGCCGGCTGCTCGCCTGGCAATAGCCGTCGCTACCAACGGCCACGGCGAACCCGCCACTCATGATGCATGAAAGCGCCCTGGCCGCTCTAGCCCGGTCTCATGGCTGCATTCCTCAGTCAACCCGCTCCATTATTCGACCAGGAATGCCGCCTTCCTTTCCCTTCTTATCGGGCTGTCGGAATAGGCAGTCAATGCGGCAATACTGTCAGGGAAATATTGTCTGAACAATGCCAAAAAGGCGGCATTGTCGAGTTGCCCATTTCAATCTTTTCCGACCGTCCAGAACTTGCTCGAGAGGCGCCATTGCCCGGCTGTCCCAGCCGGAACCGACTGGCGCAGCCCGGCCGAACTCGATTCATCGCTTGCACAATATTCTAATAATCATTAGAGTAAGCGAATGAATAAGCGATCTCTCAAAGACCTGCTGTACGAACAGGTGAGCCGCATCGGCAAGGCGGTGTCAAGCCCGAAACGCCTCGAAATGCTGGAACTGCTCGCCCAGGGAGAAAAGTCGGTGGACATGCTGGCCAAGGAATTGTCCATCGACATCAAGCTCGCGAGTGCACATCTGAAGGCATTGAAGGATGCGCGGCTCGTCGGCGTCCGGCGCGATGGCAAGTACATCATGTACCGGCTCAGCGGCAGCGACGTGTCGACGCTGTGGGTCACGCTGCGCGAGGTGGCTGAGGAGCATTTGCTGGAATTGCAGCAGGCGGTCGGACAGATGGCCGGCGATCCGGCGAAGCTCGCGCCACTCGGGCGGGAAGCCTTGCTGGAGCAGGCACGGCGCGGCGACATCGTACTGATCGACGTGCGCCCGCAGCCCGAGTACCAGACTGCCCACCTGCCGTTTGCGCGCTCGATGCCGCTGGCCGAGATCAAGCGGCATCTGGCCGAACTGCCGCGCGACAAGGACATCGTTGCCTACTGCCGCGGCCCGTTCTGCGTGTTCTCGGACGAGGCGGTGGAGCTGCTGACCCGCAAGGGTTATCGGGCGCGCAAATTCCTCGATGGCGTGAGCGAATGGACGGCGGCCGGCTTGCCGCTGGAACACGACGAACAGACGTCGCCGCCGGCAGCGAAACCCGGAGAATAACGGAGCTTCCATCATGTTCTTCAAACAGTTCCCGACCAGGGACGCCTCGCTGTCCTATTTCTTCGGCTGCGCCGGGCACGCCAAGGCTATCGCAGTGGACGTGGTGGCCGGCGACGAGGAATGGTTCATCGAACAGGCGAAACAGGCCGGCGCAACCATCACGCACGTCATCGACACCCACATCCACGCCGATCATTATTCCGGCGGCCGAACACTGGCCGCGCGCGTCGGCGCACCATACTGTCTGCACGAATCCGACCGCGCGCGCACCGGCTTTGCATTCATGCCGCTGCATGACGGCGAGACGCTCGACATCGGGAACGTCAAGGTAAAGGTATTGCACACGCCCGGGCATACGCCGGACAGTATCAGCCTGCTCGTCACCGACATGCGGCGCGGCGAGACGCCCTGGTTTGTGATCACCGGCGACACCTTGTTCGTCGGCGCGGTCGGGCGTCCCGATCTGGCCGGCCAGGAACGCCAGTTCGCGGGCACGCTGCACGACAGCCTGCACGGCAAGCTGTTGAGCCTGCCCGACGACATTGAAATCTTCCCTGCACACCAGGCTGGCAGCGCGTGCGGCGCCGGGCTTTCTGGCAAGCCTTCGTCGACGCTCGGCTTCGAGAAGCGATGGAACCCGCTGCTGTCGCTGGACAGGGATGCGTTTGTCGATCAGCTGACCCGCGATGCGCCGCCCCGGCCCGCCGAAATGGAGGCGATGATCCGGTCCAACCTGGGACTCGCGGCCTGACCGATGCCAGCGACACCGATACGGCTCGGCCTGCGCGAGAACCTCGGACAGTTTTCGCTGCTGGTCCTGGTCAATGCCTTTGTCGGCGCCATGGTCGGGCTGGAGCGCAGCATACTTCCGGCGATCGCAGAACACGAATTCCATGTTGCCGCGCGTGCGGCGATCCTGTCCTTCATCGTTGTCTTCGGTATCACGAAGGCGCTGACGAATTATTTCGCCGGACGCCTTTCCGACCGGCTTGGCCGCAAGCGAGTACTGGTCGCCGGCTGGTTCGTCGCGATCCCGGTGCCGTTCATCCTGATGTGGGCGCCCGACTGGAACTGGATCGTCCGGGCGAATGTGCTGCTCGGCATGAGCCAGGGCCTGACGTGGTCCACCACGGTCATCATGAAGATCGACCTGGTGGGGCCGAAGCAGCGCGGGCTGGCGATGGGCCTGAACGAGTTCTCCGGCTATCTCGCAGTCGCCTGCAGTGCGCTGGCCACAGGCTGGCTAGCGGCGCGTTACGGCCTGCGGCCCGAGCCGTTCTACCTCGGCATCGTGTATGTCGTCGCCGGGCTGGTGCTATCGATGCTGCTGGTGCGCGAAACCCGGTATCACGTTACGCACGAGCTGCGAGCGCAGCTTGCCGGAGCCGGCGAAAGCCGGCTCACACAAAGCGAAATCTTCCGCCGGACCTCGCTGACCGATCGCAATCTTTCCAGCGTCAGCCAGGCGGGGCTGGTCAACAACCTGAACGACGGCATGGCCTGGGGCCTGTTTCCGCTGGTGTTCGCCGCTGCCGGCATGACGCTGGCGCAGATCGGCGTGCTGGCGGCGATCTATCCCGGGGTCTGGGGCATTACGCAGATTTTCACCGGCGCGCTGTCGGACCGTGTGGGCCGCAAGCGGCTGATCGTAGCGGGCATGTGGACGCAGGCCGCGGGCATTGCGGTGACGGCGATCACAACCGATTACCGGCTGTTCGGGCTGGGGGCGGTGCTGCTCGGAATCGGTACCGCGATGGTGTATCCGACGCTGCTGGCCGCGATCGGAGACGTTGCGCATCCGAGCTGGCGCGCATCTGCGGTTGGCGTGTACAGGCTCTGGCGCGATTCCGGTTACGCGGTCGGCGCGCTGCTGGCCGGCATTACCGCCGACGCATTCGGACTTTCCACCGCCCTGTGGCTGGTTGCCGGACTGACCTTTCTGTCCGGCGTCGTTGCCGCACTGCGAATGTCCGAAACCCTGAAAAAGAAGTGAGCCGGCGACTTAAGGCTACGCCTTCGAAACAACTTTCCGGCTGGCCGTGCGTCATTACCAGTAACGACGTTGAGCATCAGCCGGCTGGAGCGCCGGCTAATAGCCGTTCACTGCGGAGCCGGCCGTCATCCGACCCGGCTCAATATCCCGGTCTTGTTCAGGCGGAAACGCGCGAAGTCCTCCGCCAGGAACAACTGTCCCCGAAAATTCTCCAGCGCCTCCGCCCGCACGCTTTCTATCGACGAAGCCGCGCCGGCGTCGGTCTGGTAACGCGGACTGAAATGCGTGAGCAGCAAGTTCGGCACGCCAGCCGACTGTGCAAACGCCGCGACCGCGGCGGCAGTGCTGTGGCCCCTGCTTTCGCCCATCTTTGCCATTACTTCGCGGGTGTAGGTGGCTTCATGCACCAGCACCTGCGCGCCGCCGCAGGCATCGGCCAGCAATTCCGGCCTGTCGTTGTCGCCGCCGACCACGATGCGCAGCGCGGGATACGGAAACACCAGGTAGTCCTCGCTCCTGAGCGTCCGTCCTTCGTGAACCACGTCGTAGCCGTGGTACAGGCTGCCCCATATCGGTCCGCGCGGAATCCGGTGCGCTTCCAGCTTGCCGGTGTCGAGACGCGATTCGCGCTGCGCTTCGGTAAAGCTGTAGCCGAATGACGGCACCCGGTGCGACAGCGGAATCGCGTCGACCAGCCAATTGCCGATGTGCCGGTTCGCCAGCGATTCGGTCGCGGAGAATTCCAGTTCGAACGGCAGGTGAAGCTGCGTCAGCTCTTGCGTCGAGCGGATCCAGTCTTCGACGCCGCGCGGCGCAACGATAGTCAGCGGCTGCTTTCTTCCCTGCAAGCCGGCGCTGGCGAGCAAGCCCGGCAAGCCATAGCAATGGTCGCCGTGCACGTGCGTGATGCAGATCGCCCGCAGCGCGTGCAGCGACAGCCGGGTGCGCAGCAACTGGTGCTGAGTCGCTTCGCCGCAGTCGACCAGGCACCAGCCGCTGCCGCTGTCTTCGAGCAAGGCCAGCGCGCTGACGTTGCGCGCCCTGGTCGGCGTGCCGGACGAAGTGCCGAGAAACAGCATGTCCATGATGATGAGCCTCCGTTTTCAGCTCGAGGTGCCGGCCCGCTGCCGGAACTCTTTCGGCGACATCCCGGTGGCACGCTTGAAGAAGCGGGTGAAATAGGCCGGGTCGGAAAACCCGACCGTGTACGACACCACGCTGATCGTCATCGAGGTGTACACCAGGCTGCGCTTGGCTTCCAGCAGCATGCGCTCGTGCACCAGCTCCAGCGCCGAACGGTCGACTGTTTGACGGCACAACGCGTTCAAATGTGCGGCGGTGATGCCGAGCTGACTCGCATACCAGGAGACCGGGCGATGCTCGCCGTAATGGTCGTTGATCAGTTTGCAGAAGCAACTGAAGTGCTCGCCCGCCCTGCTCCCCGCCCTGCCCATTTCATGGGGATGGGCGAGCGCGTGGCCGGAGGTGCTGCGCGCGAGCCAGATCAGGATCGCGCCCAGCAGCGACTCGACCTGCAGGTTGCGGTATGGCGCATGGCCGCGATATTCGGCGTCGAGCGCGCTGAACGCCATGCGGATATAGGCACTCTCGGCATCGCTGCCGAGCGAGCGCATGCGCGGTTCGGTCAGCCCGATCAGACCGTCGCCGGCCTGGCGCGTCAGGCGGTTGATCAGCTCATAGGCCAGCGTCACCACGTGCCCGACCGCGTCATGTTCGAAGCGGAAGCCGTGCACGCACATCTGCGGCACCATCAGCAGCTGGCCGCCATGCATCTCGCGGCGCTGCTCTTCGATCTGCACTTCGGCCCGCCCGTGCTCCAGGTACAGGATCTGGAACAGGCCGGTGTGCTGGTGCGGCTTGATCTGCCAATTGTGCAAACGGCTGCGCGAGGCGATCGATTCGCAGTGCACCATGTCCGGGGTCGGCCACGGTTTTTTCTCGCCGTACAGCTTGTAGACGGGAACCCCGCCGGCTTGCCTTCCTTCCTGCGCTTTTTCCCGCTTCATCATCCGCTCCCGAAGTCCTGACCCGGAACACTAGCAGAACCTGTAAAAATCCGCCAAAAGTCCAATTTTTATCGGGAAAAATCCATTCTCACGACAATCCGGCGGGAGCAAGATGTTGCTGTGAAAAGGCGCTCGCCAACGAAGCGCCGCTGCCGATAAAGAGGAGAACGCCATGAAAACCCAAGTCGCGATCATCGGCGCCGGCCCGTCCGGCCTGCTGCTCGGCCAGTTGCTGCACCTGCAAGGCATCGATACCGTGATCCTGGAAGCGAGGACACCGGAATACGTGCTCGGCCGCATCCGCGCCGGCGTGCTGGAACAGGGCACGGCCGACCTGTTGCGCGAAGCGCAGGCGTCCGGCCGCATGGATCGCGAAGGCCATGTGCATGAAGGCGTGAACATCTCGTTCGGCGACCGGCGCGCGCGCATCGACCTGAAGAAGCTGAGCGGCGGCAAGACGGTGATGGTGTACGGCCAGACCGAGGTCACGCACGACTTGATGGATGCGCGCGCCGCCGCCGGCGGTGTTTCGATCTATGAAGCGGCGGACGTGCAATTGCACGATTTTTACGGCGAGCGTCCGCGCGTGAGTTTCACGAAGAATGGCGAGCGGATCGAGCTCGAATGCGATTACATCGCCGGCTGCGACGGCTTTCATGGCGTGTCGCGCAAGTCGGTGCCGGCGGACGCAATCAAGACCTTCGAACGGGTCTACCCGTTCGGCTGGCTCGGCCTGCTGGCGGATACGCCGCCGGTGGAGGACGAGCTGATCTATGCGAGCCACGAGCGTGGCTTCGCGCTGTGCAGCATGCGTTCGCCGACGCGCAGCCGCTACTACGTGCAATGCGGCCTCGACCAGAAGGTGGAAGACTGGCCGGACGAGCGCTTCTGGGAAGAGCTGAAGCGCCGCCTGCCGGAAGACGTGGCGGCCAGGCTGGTGACCGGCCCGTCGATCGAGAAGAGCATCGCGCCGTTGCGCAGCTTCGTCGCCGAGCCGATGAAGTTCGGCCGCCTGTTCCTGGTCGGCGACGCCGCCCACATCGTGCCGCCGACCGGCGCCAAGGGGCTGAACCTGGCTGCCAGCGACGTATACGCGCTGTATCACTGCCTGCGCAAGACCTACAAGGAAAACCGCGCCGACCTGCTGGAGCGGTATTCGGAAATCTGCCTGCGCCGCATCTGGAAGGCCGAGCGCTTTTCGTGGTGGATGACCTCGATGCTGCACAAGTTCGGCGACGATCCGTTCGCGCAGCGCATCCAGCGGGCCGAATTCGAGTATTACACCGGTTCGCAGGCGGGCCTTACCACGATCGCAGAAAACTACGTCGGCCTGCCTTACGAGCGTATCGAATAGCCTTCCTCATCGCCGTCACACCGGCCGACTGACGGGCGCCGCTCTCCCCTGCACGGGGACTGCATGACGCGGCGAAAGTGTTACTGCACAGACAGGGACACGATGCTCGCAGCGGCGCTTTTCCCCAATGGTTCATGAACGGAAAACGGCTTGCGCAACAGAAGCCGCCGTTCGTCGCCCGGCCGCCCGGACCGCCGACAAAAACTGAACTTCCGTTTTCCGCCTCTTTCAAAATTTGTACTGGGAGTGCCGTCCCGCGGCACGCTGTTCATCTCTTTGCTTTCTCGGAGGTTGTCATGAAAACACAACGCTGGCAGGACTGGGTCATACTGATACTCGGTGCCTGGCTATTCTTTTCCCCGTTCTGGATGACCGGCTACGCGTCGTCCGGCAGCGTGGCCGCCTGGGACTCCTATGTTCTCGGGGTGGCGGCGGTCGTATTCGCGATTGCGGCGCTGGGCACCGGGCAACGCTGGGAAGAGTGGGTCGAACTCGTGATCGGCGCGTGGCTCATCATCGCGCCCTTCGTGCTGCGCTTCTACACGTCCGAATACGGCGCCGCCTGGAATCAGATCATCGTCGGCATCCTGATCGCCGGTGACGCGATCTGGGTACTGGCCGCCACGCCGCGCGAGCGGATCCGGGTCTGACCGGGAAATGGCTGCCGCGGGCGGCATTCACGCGCGCGGCATCGATGCCGACACCCGCAACCACGGGAAACCGGCGCGGTGCCGCTGTTCGAAGCATTCCACTTCGTTCCGCATGCGCAAGCCCGCGTCCAGCATGTCGATTCCTTCGACGATCACGTCGCGATATCTCGCCGCCAGCTTGAACGGGAACTCCGCCCCGGTAGCAGTACGGACCACGCCGGCGGCAAGGTCGATGTCGAGGCGGTTGCCGGTCACCGCATCCTGCTGCGTTCCGAATGGCGCACGGCGCCTTTCCTGCGCTCCGACCGGCTGCGCCCGGTGCTGGAAGACTGGAGCCTGCCGCCGGCCGATATCTACGCGGTGTATCCGCAGCGCCTGAACCTGTCGGCCAAGGTGACCGAATTCGTCGATTTCCTTGCCGGCCGCGCGGCTGCCCGCCAAGCCGGTTGGTGAGGGCAAGCGCTATCGCGCCGCTGCGGGACCGGCATCCGTTTCACCCGTTTCAGCGGACTTAACCTTCCTCAGATAGGCAATGCCGACCATCGCCGCCGCCAGGCCGGCCAGCGCGGCAATCCCCAGCGCCCAGCGCGGCCCGAAACGGTCGGCCACCCAGCCCACCAGCGGCGCGCCCAGCGGCGTGGTGCCCATCAGGATCGCGAGCAGGATCGCGATCACCCGGCCGCGCATCGCGGGTTCGGTCGACAGCTGCACCAGGCTGTTGGTGGACGTGGTGAAGGTTTGCGCGGAAATGCCGACGGCCACCAGCACCGCGCCGAACGCCAGGTAGTGGGGGGCGAGCGCCGCCAGCGCGCAGGCCACCCCGAAAATCGCGCTGCTTGCGATCAGATGCCGGATGCGCGGGCTGGTGCGGCGGGCAGTCAGCAGCGCGCCGGTCACCGAACCGATGGCCATCATCGAAGTCAGCAGCCCGTAGCGGCCGGCGCCCGCATGGAAGGTGCGCACCACCATCGTGGAAATGAAGATCGGGAAATTCAGGCCGAAAGTGCCGAGCAGGAACAGCATCAGCAGCGCAGTCTTCAGGTCCGGCCGCCGCCACACGTAGCGGAAGCCTTCGATAAAACCATGCGAGCTGCTCGCGGCGCGCTCGGTCCGCTTCAGCTCCCCCACCCGCAGCAGGCGCAGCGAGCCCAGCACCGCGCCGTACGATACCGCGTTGATCAGGAATACCCAGCCGCAGCCGACGGATGCGATCAGCACGCCGGCGATCGCCGGACCGACCAGCCGGGCGGCATTGAATGAAGCCGAATTCAATGCGACCGCGTTCGACAGCGCGGCCTCCCCTACCAGTTCGGACACGAAGGTCTGGCGGGCCGGCGCATCGAATGCCGCCGTGCAACCGAGCAGGAAGGCGAATACGTAGACATGCTCCAGCCGCACCACGCCGGCTATCGTCAGCACGCCCAGCCCGAGCGCCAGCGCGCCCATCGTCGCCTGCGTTGCCAGCAGCAGCCGGCGCCGGTCGAGATGATCGGCCGCATAGCCGGTCAGCGGCAGCAGCAGCAAGGCCGGGCCGAACTGCAGCGCCATCACGATGCCCACCGCGGTTGCATTCTGATCCGTCAGTTGCGTGAGCACCAGCCAGTCCTGCGCGATGCGCTGCATCCAGGTGCCAACGTTGGATACGATGGTGCCGGCGGCCCATACCCTGAAGTTGAAACCGCCGAGCGAACGGAACGTGTTTTTCACGCCGCCACGGCGCAGCGTACCCTGCTCGGGATGCCCGGAATCAGGCATCGGCTTGCCCGAGCAGCGCGATGATCTGGTCCGTGGTGCCGGTCTCGCCCAGCCGCGGGAAAATCCGCGTGATGCTGTTTTCGTGGGCGTCGGCATTGGTATCGGTCATCGCGTCGACCGCGAGCGTGACGTTGAACCCGGCCTCGTAGGCTTGGCGCGCGGTGGACTCCACCCCTATGCTGGTGGAAATGCCGGCGATCACCACCTGGGTGACGCCGGCTTTCTTCAGGTAATCCTCCAGGCCGGAATGCGTAAATGCCCCCCAGGTGCGCTTGGTCAGCAGATGGTCTTGCGGTTGCCGGTCAAGCTCGGAAGCGAGCTCGGCCCAATCGGCCGGCAACTGGTCGAGCTTGCGCTGCTGCTCCACGCGGCCGGGCGCGCCGCCGGCGACATTGACCAGCACCACCTGCAGCTTGCGGCGCCGGAAGGCTGCGGCCAGTTCGCCGGCGCGGCGGGCAATGTCATGCGAAGGATGGACAGTGGGATAGGCAAGGATGCCTTTCTGCAAGTCGATGACGATCAGTGCGGTATTCGGGTCGAGCGTGGTAAGCGGCATGGGTTTTCCTTTGGCACATCTTGTCGGCGATTCGCTATCGGTCAAGCAGGGCAGTCCCGCGAAGGCAGACCTCTCGAGCTTGGACGGGCGATCGCGGGAAAAGATGCGGAGCACGCCGGGAAAGCCGGAATCCCCGGAGTTTCAGGCGGCAGCGAAACCGGATACCGCCTGCACCAGCGTTCCCTGATGGTAGACGATCTTCCAGCCGTCCGCAGCGCGGCGCCACAAGGTGCTGCGCCGGGTGCAACGATTCCCCTGTTGCAACAGGCGATAAGTGACCAGCCAGGTATCCGCGCCCACCGGCCGGCAAGCGAAATCGGATACTTCGAAGTCTTCGGCCACCGGTGCGCGGTGCCGCTGTTCTAGGATATCCAGCACCTGCGCCCGCGAATACACCTGGCCGGATGCGCCGACCTCCCAGAAGTCGTCCACCATCATCGCGTCGAAATCGGAGCGCGAGGTACCGAACTCCGGGCGGTGGAAGATGGGTTCGCGCGCGGCCAGCTCGCGGGCCACGCTTTCCGGTTGTTCGTGTTCGTTCATCGTCGTTCGTTCATCGTCGTTCGTTCCATCGGTGCACCGCGATTCACTTCAGGCAGACAGGCGGCAAGGAGCAAGCCGATTGTGCAGCAGTCCATGACGGCGAGCAAGATCGCTCAACCGGACAAATCGTGTCCGCAAAATAAAAGACCCCCGACTCTGCGGGGGTCTTTTGTCAGGCACGCACAAGCAGACTCACTGCTTGCCCGGATCCTTCACATCCTTGAACGTATGGAACTCGACGTTGTAGGGTTCTCCGTTGACCATCTCGACCTTGCGCACATAGACGTTTTCCACCGCATCGCGGGTCTGCGGGTCGATCATCAGCGGGCCGCGCGGGCTGTCGATCTTCATGCCCTTGAGCACGGCCATCGCCTTGTCCGGGTCGATCTTGCCGTTGAGCTTCTGCGCCACCCGGTAGATCGCGTCCATGCCGTCGAACGCGGCCACCGCCATGAAGTTCGGACGGCCGCCGTTCGGGTTGGTCTTCGCGAACTGCTTCAGGAACGCCTTGTTCTCGGGAGAATCGTGCGCGGCCGAATAATGGAAGGTGGTGATCACGCCCAGCGTAGCATCGCCCATTGCCGGCAGCACATGGTCGTCGGTCAGGTCGCCGGTGGCGATGACCTTGATGCCCGCCGCTGCCAGGCCGCGCTCGCGGTAGCCCTTCATAAAGGCAATGGCCTGCTCGCCGGCCGGCACGAAGATGAACACCGCGTCGGGCTTCGCATCCTTGATGCGCTGGATGAACGGCGCGAAGTCGGGATTGCGCAGCGGCGTGCGGATCGCTTCCACCACCTGGCCGCCGTTGGCGGTGAAGGTCTTCTTGAAGGCCGCTTCGGCATCGATGCCGGGACCGTAGTCGGCCACCAGCGTCGCCACTTTCTTGATGCCATTCTTCGCCGCCCATTCGCCCATCGGCGACGATACCTGCGGCAGCGTCATCGATACCCGCGCGATGTACTTGGACTTGGTGGTAATGATCGAGGTGGCGGCATTCATGATGATCATCGGCTTCTTCGCCTGCTCGGCGATCGGCGCCACCGCCAGCGCTTCCGGCGTCAGGCCGAAGCCGGCCAGGAAGTCCACCTTGTCGCGCACCACCAGTTCCTGCGCGAGACGCTTCGCGATATCCGGCACCGGGCCGGTGGTGTCCTTCTTGATGATCACGATCTTCTTGCCGGCGACCGTATCGCCGTGCTCGGCCATGTAAGTCTTGATGCCGCCTTCCATCATCTGGCCGTAGTCGGCGAACGGGCCGGAGAACGGCGCGATCAGGCCGACCTTGATCACGTCTTGCGCATGGGCGACGACAGCGGTGAAGCCGAACATGCCGACTGCCGCGGCCGCGCTCAGCAGGGTTTTGAATTTCATGCTTGTCTCCTGTTATCGGGCAAAGCCGGTGTCCCGGGCCGCTGATTCATGATTCTCAATGAATCAGCCACCCGGACCACCGGATGGAAATGGCTTTTCGTATTGATTGTCCGTATATCCGGGGCGGCGGCGGGCAGCAGCCGGAGCCGTGCTCCGGATAACTAAAAGTCATCATATCCCACAAAAAGTTCGCTCAACAGACATCCGTTCGGCAATCGAACGGTTTTTGCGGTACCCCGCCTCAACCTGGCTGGAGATCAGGCGCGGCCGATGATTGCAGCGGTGGCCGTCAGGTCGTCCATCAGCGCCAGGCAGTTCTTGCCGGACATCGCGTGCGGGTCCAGTTCGGCCGTTTCGGAAAAGCGCAGCAGCGTGGACGTGTTGATCTTGGCGAGGTTGACCTGGCCCATGGTCCAGCCGGCGTAATGGCGCTCGCTGATCTCTTCATAATGCAGCAGCACGATGTCGGTATGGCGCGGGTCGCGCTGGATCTTCGAATACAGCGCATTGACCGGGCCGCGCCCGCCTTCCAGCACCTGCAGATAGACGCTGTCGCTGTGGCAGAGGATGCCGGTGATGCCGTTGTCCGGGTTGTGTTCGTGTGCCTGGCGCAAGATGTCCTGCAGGGTTTCGGCGCGCAATTCACCGGCGGCGCGGCTGGCGTAGATAAGGCGGACGAGCATGGGGCACCTTGCAATGGGTTAGCGTTTGATCAAGGAGAGAAATTCGCGGCGCAGCGTCGGGTCTTTCAGGAAGGAACCGTGCATCACACTGTTGACCATCTTCGCCTCCATGTCCTTGACGCCGCGCCAATGCATGCAGAAATGATCGGCTTCCATCACCACCGCAAGGCCGTCCGGCTGCATCTTTTCCTGCAGCAGGTCGGCCAGCTGCACCACCGCCTCTTCCTGTATCTGCGGGCGACTCATGATCCAGTTCGCGATGCGCGCGTATTTCGACAGGCCGATCAGGTTCGAATGCTCGTTGGGCATCACGCCGATCCAGACCCGTCCGATCACCGGGCACAGGTGATGCGAACAGGCGCTGCGCACGGTGATCGGACCGATGATCATCAGCTCGTTCAGGCGCGACACGTTCGGGAATTCGGTAACCGGCGGCATTTCCGAATAGCGGCCGCTGAACACTTCGTTGATGAACATGCGCGCGACGCGCTGCGCGGTATCTTCGGTATTGTGGTCGCTCGTGGTGTCGATCACCAGGCTTTCCAGCACGCCCTGCAGCTTGCCGCTGACTTCGGCCAGCAGTTCGTCGAGCTCGCCGGGTTCGATGAAGGCGGCGATATTGTCGTTCGCATGGAAGCGGGCGCGCTGCGCGACCAGCCGGCTGCGGATGCGTTCCGATACCGGGACGTTCGCGGGTTTATATTCTGGTTTCAATTCGGCGGACATGCGGGCATCCTGTAATAGTCGGTATAAGGCGTAGGGCGGGGATCAACGACAAAGCCCCGGACAGTACCCTGCCGGATCCAGGCTGCCGCTTCGGGCAACGCGCGCCCCGCCATGAAGGCGGGGCCGGCAATCAACCGGAGAACGATGGGAAATGGCGGGTGGCAGCCAGGCGGGTATCCGGTGCAAGCGTGTCAGGCATCACGATGGGTCCCTTTGACTTGATCCCCTTCTGACCCTAGATTATATCGAGTCGCGGAATGAACGAAGATTGCCGACCGGGAAGGGATTTCCGGGCATGCCTGTTCAATAACGAAAGCGGCAAGGCCCCGCGCCGGACCGAATCCGCTCCGGCGTTTCAGGCCGCCACCGCCACCAGCCGGTGCAGCGTTTCCTTGTCCTGCATCAGGCTGGCGCTGTCGGACTCGTGCACGATGCAGCCGCGGTCGAGCACGATCGCGCGCTGCGTCAGCGACAATGCCAGCCGCGCATGCTGCTCGACCACGATCACCGACATCCCGCTCTCCGACACCAGCCGCCGGATCACGCGCGTCAATTCCTGCACGATGATCGGCGCCAGCCCTTCCATCGGCTCGTCCAGCAGCAGCAGGCTCGGGTTCACCATCAGCGCGCGCCCGATCGCCAGCATCTGCTGCTCGCCGCCCGACAATTGATTGCCCATGTTCGAACGCCGCTCGCGCAGGCGCGGGAAAATCTCGTACACCTTCTTCAAATCCCAGGGGCCCGGCCGCGCGACCACCGTCAGGTGTTCCTCGACGGTGAGCGACGGGAACATGTGCCTTTCCTGCGGCACCCAGCCCAGCCCGGCATGTGCACGCTTGTGGGTGGTCACCCGGCTGATGTCGCCGCCACGCCAGCGGATGCTGCCGCCGTGCAGTTGCGTCAAGCCCATCAGCGTCGTCAGCAGTGTCGTCTTGCCGACCCCGTTGCGGCCCAGCAGCGCCAGGCTGTCGCCTTCCTGCATCGACAGCGAAATGCCTTCCAGCACCACCGCTTCGCCATAGCCGGCGGTGACCTTGTCCAGTGCCAGCAGTTCAGACATGCTCGGCCTCCCCCAGATACACTTCCTTGACGCGCGGATCGACTGCGATTTCCTCCGGCGTGCCTTCGGTCAGCACGCGGCCGCCGACCAGCACGGTGATGCGTTCGGCGAAGCGGAACACCAGTCCCATGTCATGCTCGATGAACAGGATGGTGACGTCGCGCGGCAGCTTGGCAATCACTTCGAACAGTTCGGCGCTCTCGGCCGACGGGATGCCGGCTGCCGGTTCGTCCAGCAGCAGCACCTTCGGTTTGGTCGCCAGCGCCAGCGCGATTTCCACCAGCCGCTGCTTGCCGTAGGCCAGGTTGCGGGTGACGGTGCCGGCGTCGCGGTCGAGCTTGAGCGAGGCCAGCAGCGCCATCGCTTCGTCGATTTCCTCGCGCTGCTGCGCCACCGTCTTGTACCAGACATAGCGCTTGTCCTTGCGCTCGCAGATGGTGAGCACCACCGATTCGAGCACGGTCAGGCCGGCGAACAGCGTGTTGATCTGGAAAGTGCGGGTCATGCCGCGCTTGACGCGTTCGTGCTGCGGCAGCGAGGTGATATCGGCGCCGCCGAAGAACACCTTGCCGCTGCTGGGCGGGAAGCTGCCGGTGAGCAGATTGATGAAGGTGGTCTTGCCGGCGCCGTTGGGGCCGATCAGCGCATGCCGCGCGCCCGGTTCGAAGGTGAGCGTGATGTCGCTGTTGGCGGCGAACGCGCCCCAGCTTTTGGACAGGCCTTCGGTGCGCAGGGTGGGCGTGGTGAGGGTGGCGGTGCTCATGCTTTCCCCTTGAAACGGTCGCGGATCTTTTCCAGGCCGCCGAGGATGCCGCCGCGCGCAAACAGCACGATGACGATCAGCAGCAGGCCGATCCAGAATTGCCAGTAGGCCGGGTTCAGCCCGGCGATGTAGTTTTGCGCGAGCATGAAGATCGCGGCGCCGACCAGCGCGCCGTACAGGCGCCCGGTGCCGCCGAGCACCAGCATGATCAGCAGTTCGGCCGAGCGCGGAAAGCCCAGGCTGTCGAGGCCGACGAATTGCGTGGTCTGTGCCAGCAGCGCGCCGGCGACGCCGGCGATGCCGGCGCCGACGGTGTAGACCACGGTCAGCCGCCACGGCACGTTCACGCCGATGGCCGGCATGCGGCGGCCGCCTTCGCGGATGCCGCGCAGCGCCAGCCCGAACGGCGAGCGCACCAGTCGCCGCAGCACGACGAACAGCACGAACAGCACGACGAAGCTGTACCAGAACGCCACCTTGCCGTAGAGGTCGAATTCGAACAGGCCGAGCACCTTGCCGACCATCATGCCGGACAGGCCGTCGACGCCGCCGGTCAGGAAGTTCGCCTTGTTGGCGGCTTCGTACAGCATCAGGCCGATGCCGAGCGTGACCATCAGGCGCGTGAGATCCTGACCGCGCACCACCAGGAAGCTGACGATGAAGCCGAACACGGTCGCCGCGAGCGCGCCGGCGACCAGGCCGAGGATCGGTTCACCCCAGCCGTGCACCGCCAGCAGGCCGGCGGTGTAGGCGCCCAGCCCGAAATAGGCGGCATGGCCGAGCGAAACGATGCCCGCATAGCCGAGGATCAGGTCGAGCGACATCGCGAACAGTCCGACGATCATGATCTGGCTGATCAGCACCAGGTAGTCGGGGAACAGGAAATAGCCGGCGATCGGCAGCAGCCAGAAAATGATTTCCAGCGGCGACCAGCGTTCGCGCGGCAGCGGCGCGGCCGGCGCCATCTTTTTATCGGCGGCGGGCATCGAAGACAGGATAGAAGGTTTCATGAACGCCTCCCGAGCAGGCCGGACGGGAACAGGATCAGCAGCAGCACCATCAACGCATAGATCACGAAGGCGCCGACTTCGGGCACGTAGTATTTGCCGGCGACGTCGAACACGCCGAGGATCAGCGCGGCCAGCAGCGGCCCCTTGATGGTGCCGGCGCCGCCGACCGCGACCACCAGCAGGAAATACACCATGAACTTGATCGGAAAGGTCGGATCGAGGCCGAGCACGTCGATGCCGAGTCCGCCGCCCAGCCCGGCCAGGCCCGAGCCGAGCGCGAAGGTCAGGCTGAACACGCGGCTGACGTTGATGCCGAGGCCGGCAGATGCCTGCTGGTTGTCGACCGACGCGCGGATCTGCGCACCGAGCCGGGTGCGCTCCAGCAGCCAGCCGATCGCCAGCGTGACCACGATCACCACGCCGATCAGGAACAGCCGGTAGACGCCGAGATCCAGCCCGAGCACTTCCACCTGGCCGCGCAGGAATTGCGGCAGGTGCACCGGCTGCTGCGACGGCCCCCAGACATAGGTGGCGGCGGCTACCGACATGAAGGTCAGGCCGATCGAGAACAGCACCTGGTCGAGGTGGCTGGCCTTGTACAGGCGGCGGTACAGCGTGCGCTCCAGCACGAAACCGACCACCGCGCTGGCGATGAAGGCCAGCGGCAGCGTGACCAGGAACGGAATGCCGAGCCGGGTCATGCCGACCACGCAGACATAGCCGCCGAGCATCGCGAATGCGCCGTGCGCGAGATTGACGAAGTTCATCAGGCCCATCGTCACCGACAGGCCGACGCTGATCAGGAACAGCAGGCTGCCGTACGCGACGCCGTCGAACAGCACGCCGATGAAATTGCCTAGCATGGCAGGCTCCGTGGAGAGACGGCGAAACGCAAGCGCGCAACGCCAGGGGTCGGGGTATGCATGTTGTGGTCTCCTGTGAGTTTTCCGGTGCGGTTGCGCTTCCTTCTCCCGCTATCGCGGGAGAAGGCATGCCGGCTTGAGAGCCGGACGATTAATGGTTGGCCCCTCTTCGATTTGCAGTACATGCACCGGTACGCGCTATCGCGCTCCTTCCCCCTTTCAGGGGGAAGGTTGGGATGGGGGTTGGGCGTCCGGACCGGCACCAACGCCAGTTGAAGCACTCTACCCCCTCCCTAGCCCTCCCCCTTCCAGGGGGAGGGAATCTTACCGCGCCAGCCCGACGCCAACCGCTACCCGTTGCTATCCATCTGGTCGAAGATTTCCTGCGCCATATGGAATGCCGAATTTGCCGCCGGCACGCCGCAATAGATCGCGGCCTGCATCAATACTTCCTTGATCTCGTCGCGCGTGACGCCGTTGTTGGCGGCCGCACGCAGGTGCAGCTTGAGTTCCGCTTCGCGGTTGAGCGCGATCATCGCCATGATGGTCAGCAGGCTGCGCGTGTGGCGCGGCAGGCCGGGCCGGGTCCAGATCTCGCCCCACGCATAGCGCGTGATCAGGTCCTGGAACTCGCCGTTGAATTCGTTGCGGTTGGCAACGGTGCGGTCGACGTGCGCGTCGCCCAGCACCGCGCGGCGCACCGTCATGCCCTGGCCGTGGCGTTCCTGTTCGTCCATCCTTCGCCCCTGTCAGTTGCGCAGAAAGTCGATGACCTGCGCGGTAAACGATTGCGCGACTTCCCAGTTCGACAGGTGGGCCGCATTCAGTTCCACGTAGCGCGCGCCCTGCACCTGGTCGGCAATCGCGCGGCCGTCGGAAGGCGGTGTCGCCAGGTCGTGCTTGCCGGCGATCACCAGCGTCGGCACCGTGATGCCGGCCACTTTCCCGGTCAGGTCCATGTCGCGCACCGCGGCGCAGGCGGCGGCATAGCCTTCCGCCGGCGTCTGCAGCAGCATCTGGCGCACCAGCGTCACCTGGGCCGAGGCATAGCGCTGGAAATCGCGCGAGAACCAGCGATCCAGCACGGCCGGCACGATCGGCTCCATGCCTTCCTTCAATACCT
>CBIHOK010000034.1:0-26090 GCA_966211575.1 uncultured Noviherbaspirillum sp. | reverse complement strand
AAGAGCACCAGCCGGTAGAGCCTGGTGGCATAGGCGAACAGGTTGAGGCCGGCCAGGTTCCGCCCCACCAGGCGCAGCTGGGGGGCAGCGCGCGCCAGTCGGCCGCCCGCGCCCGCATGCACGCGCGCCTCGTGCGACAGCTGGCGCGGGGCGAACGCGAGGCGCATGCGGTCGACGCGCAACGGATGGTATTGCGCGATGTCGCCGTAGATCTGCTGTATCTGCTCGAGCACGCGCTGCATGGTCGCGACGTTGGCCGCCGCATCCGCCATGGTTGCCGTCACCAGCAGCGACAGCTTGTGGCCATTGAAGCTCGGGACCGCCTGCCAGCGGCATTCGAAGCCTTCGTAACTCGCCTGCATGTGGCCGTCGTTTTCCAGCACGCACTGCACACCGCTTGCGCCCGCCGTCTTCACGCGCCGTTCCGCCTCTTCCCAGCCGTGCCCCGACAGCACCGCTTGCGTGACGAAGGCCGATACCCGCACTTTCCCCATCCGCACGCGAAAGCCACGCTCGACCAGGTCGGCCACCGATACCAGTCCCACCCGCAGGCTGAGACCGAAACTTTCGCGCGCCATCTTCCGGGTGGCGCGCAATGCCGCCGCCACCGGCTCTCTCAGCGTATCCGGCACCGCGAAAGTCGCACCGTCGCCGCCGAACACGAACGGCAGCTCCAGCGCGCGCTCGACGTTCATCACGGCGGCGATGCAAGCAACCCCGACCGTGTTGACCTCCTTGTAGGCGCCGGCCGCGATCGCCTGCGTCGATCCAACCACATCGGCGATCACGATCCACCAGTCGCGCGGCACGTCCGCGTGCAGCTCGCTGCGGGTAGCCTCGGCAAAGCCGCCGATTGCCGGCAGCTTGCGATAGAAGTCGGATGACGGGGAAGACTCGGTTTCTGGCATGGCAGGCGCGCCCGGGTGTGCTGCGGCAACGCAGCGGCCCTGCCATTCTATGATGTTGCGGTAAATGATGTTACTGCCCGGTAATCGGAATCCGGGAAGCGCTGTTCATTCCGCGGCCAGCTCCTGTCTGGCGCGCGCCGGTGCAGGCCGAGGCGGAACGGATGCAGCCGCTTCCGTTGCCGGAGCTTCGGCCGGCGTTGCCGGCGGCAACTCGATCGGCGTGACCACGACCGGCACCACGCCCTGTTCCTTCATGCCGAGCTTGTCGGCCACACCCGATGACAGGTCGACGATGCGGCCGTCCACATACGGCCCGCGATCGCGGATTTCGACCACTGCTGTCTTGCCGTTTTCCAGGTTCTTCACCTTGGCCCTGGTGCCGAGCGGCAGCGTCCTGCTGGCGGCGATATCGGCTTTCGGGTTCATCGGGGTGCCGTCCGCCATCGGCTTGCCGGCAAAGCCGGGCCCGTAGTACGACGCCTTGCCGTGGCGCGGCTTGCCGCTGCGATCGATCTTCACCGGTTCGGAAGGCTTGAGTCGGGAAGGTTTCAGTTGTGGGCCGTGGGCAGGCTCCTGCGCGCCAGCTGGCAGGCTGAGGCAGCAGCAAGCGAGCACGGCGATTCCGCTTGGAATTTTCATGGGTCGCTGATGATCCGGCGCGGCCGGTTTCGTGGTTGTTTGCAGGCCGGAACGCAGCACTGCGCGAGCAGGTACGCATGGTCAGATAAACAACAATCGAAAAAGTTTCATCGAGCGGCACCGCTGTCCGCAGATTCCGGACAGCAAACGCGCAGGGTTTCAGCGCAGGGAGTCGAGCAAAGCGAAGCCGTCGCGCCAGGATCCCAGCCCGCTGCCATCGTTGATGTGCCCGGCGTTGCCGATGTCGACCAGCGTGCATCCCCAGTCTGCGGCGCAGCGCCGCGCATGCTCGATGCCGCCGTATGGGTCGTTGCGGCTTGCCACCAGGATGCCGGGAAACGGCAGACGCCCCTGCGGCAACGGGGCGAAGCCGACGGCGACTGCGGGGAACGCCGGACCGGCAGGATCGGGAGCGGCGACCAGCAACGCCCCTTTCACGCGCGCGGTGCTGCCCTGGCTTGCCCAGTGCGCCACCGCCAGGCACCCGAGGCTATGCGCGACCAGGACCACCGGGCCGGGTGCCGCGCGCACCGCACCCTCGATCGCATCGGTCCAGGCCCCGCGTTCCGGACGCGCCCAGTCCGCCATCTGCACCCGGCGAAAGCCTGGATGTTCAGCCTCCCAGCGCGTCTGCCAATGCGCGGGGCCGGAGTTATCGATGCCTGGAATCGTCAGTACTGTTTCCTTCATTACCGGCTCCCTCCGCTTGTCGTATCCGGCAAAAGTGTACAACAGCAATGCGGAGAGGCAGCGAAAACTTCAGGCGAACCGGGGCCGGTTCAAAAAAATGCCGGCACCGCTGCCAGGCAAGCGGGCCGGCGGCAATCAATCGTGCGTCAGTCTCCGTAGTAGGGACTGCCGGGGTTGTTCGGGCCTAGCGGCCGGATGCCGGAGCCGTAGCTGGTGCCGTAGGAGGCGTCGCCGCCGCTTGTGTCGCTGCCGCCGCTCATGCCCATGCTGGAACAACCAGCCATCAACAGGGCCGCGAGAAAGATCGAGATATTCTTCATTTGAAACTCCATTCAAGGTGTTGGTGGGCGTCTCCCCTCGCTCGTGATCTCACTATAGGTCGGCAATTCCGGCCAGGTGTGGCGCCGATGATGCGCTACACAAGAATTTGATTCGACTCAAAACGCGCGGAAAAAGAACTTGGCGGTGAAGAAAAATCGTGACCGGGGCAAGCGACGGCAATACGATGCCGCGCGGGAAGCCCGGCTATACCAGTACGGCGGCGCTGTCGCGGAACAGGTCGACCAGCGAGTCCGCCACCGCCTTCACCCGCGTGGAGCGCCGCACGTCCGGATGCAGCACCATCCACACGCGCCGCGTCACCGGGCAATCATGGTCCGGCAGCGGGTGCAGCGCCTTGTCGCCGCGCGCGAGGAAATGCGGCAGCACGGCGACGCCGAGGCCGCCGCGGCATGCCTGATGCAGGGCGGCCAGATCGTTCGAGCGCAGCGCATAGGGGCGCGCCCCGGCAAGCTTGTCCAGCCATTGCTGCTGCGGCGTCTCGCGCAGGCTGTCGTCGTAGCCGACGAATTCCCAATGCTCCGGCTTGCGCCTGAGCCAGGCAGCGGCCGCATACAAGCCGTAGCCGATGTCTCCCAGCGGGCGCGCGGCCAGCCCGGCCGCGACCGGGCGTGACAGGCGTAACGCCAGATCGGCCTCGCGCCGGAACAGGTTGGCCTCGCGCGTCTCGGCGATCAATTCCAGTGTGATGCCGGGCCAGCGGCGGCGCAGCGTCGTCAGCCGCGGCACCACGAAATGGCTGACGAAAGCCGGGGGCGCCGACAGGCGCACCGTACCGTGCAGCGTGCCGACGCCCAGGCTGGCGCGGCTGAACGCGAGGGCTTCGTCCTCGATGCGGCGCGCATGCTGCAGCAGCTGTTCGCCTTCGCCGGTGAGCCTCCAGTTGCGCGGCAGCCGGTCGAACAGGCGCACGCCGATCCGCTGTTCGAGCGCCGCCACGCGCCGGGCCACCGTCGTATGTTCGACGCCGAGACTGCGCGCAGCGCCGGACAGCGTGCCGCGACGCGCCAGTTCGAGGAAATAGCGCACGTCGTCCCAGCACAGCGAAGCTGTTGTGTTTTCTGTGAAATTTTGCACAATTGATGTGTGAATTTATGGATTTTCGATTTATTTTGCACTTGATATTCTGGCTCCGCAATCATCACTACCGATCACCATCAATCACCACCAGACAGGAGCCAGTCATGAACAGCATCGATATCCAGCAAGTCCGCATCCACCGTCACGGCGACGCCGCCGTGCTGCAACCGGAGCGCGCGCAGCTGCCGCCGCCCGGTCCCGGCGAACTGCGTGTTCGGCAACAGGCAGTCGGCGTCAATTTCGTCGACGTCTATCATCGCACCGGTCTCTATCCGCTTCCCGCGCTGCCGGCCACGCTCGGCGTCGAAGCGGCCGGCATCGTCGAAGCGGTGGGCCCCGGCGTCGACGGCTTCGTATGCGGGCAGCGCGTCGCCTATGCCGGCCCGCCGGTGGGCGGCTACGCGTCGGCGCGCAACCTGTCGGCGTCGCAAGTGCTCGCACTGCCCGACAGCGTCGGCATCGAGCAGGCCGCCGGCGCACTGCTGCGCGGAATCACCGCCCATATGCTGCTGTCCCGTGTACGCACGCTGCAGGCGGGAGACACGCTGCTGGTGCATGCCGCTGCCGGCGGCCTCGGCCTGATCCTGGTGCAGTGGGCCAAGGCGCTCGGAGCCAGGGTGATCGGCACGGTCGGCAATCGCGCCAAGGCGGAACTGGCGCTGGCGCATGGACTGGATCGCGCAGTGCTGTACCGCGAAGAGGATTTCGTCGCGGCCGCCAGGGAATTCAGCGGCGGCGCCGGCGTCGATTACCTGATCGACGGCATCGGCGGCGACACGCTGGCGCGCTCGCTGTCGGCAGTGCGCCCGTTCGGCACGGTAGCCAGCATCGGGCAGGTTGCCGGCGATATCGGTATGATCGATTCCAGGCTGCTCGGTCCGGCGCATGCGGTAGCGCTGATCCGGCCCGGCGTGTTCGCCTACATGCGGGATCCGCTGCAGTATCGCGAAGGCGCGGAAGCGACGCTGACCCGGCTGGCCACCGGCATGAAGGCGGTAATCGGACGCGAATTGCCGCTGGCCGACGCGGCGCACGCGCACCGGCTGCTGGAAGCGGGCGATACGACCGGCGCGCTGCTGCTGCGCCCCTGATGCAATCCTCATCCACTGGAGAACACCATGCTTTACCTGATCCTGTTGCGTTACCCCGTCCCGCTCGACGAGGTGGAACCGCATCTCGACGCGCACCGCGGATGGCTGCGGCAACACTATGAGGCCGGGCATTTCCTGCTGTCCGGGCCGCAGCAGCCGCGTGTCGGCGGCGCCATCCTGGCGCGTGGCCCCGATCGCGAGACGGTGTTCGCCTGGCTGCAGGACGATCCGTTCCGGCGTGCCGGCGTCGCCGAATATGAGCTCGTCGCATGGGCGCCCACGCTGCGTCACGCGGACGTTCCCGCAGCGCTGGCGCCGGATGCGCGGCCGGCGCCAGCCGCCTGATCCGATAACGAGGAGACAACGAGGAGACGACGATGAGCACAAGCGCCCTGACCCCGAGCGCGACCCTGGTGGAAGGCCTCGCGTTTGCCGAAGCGCCGCGCTGGCACGGCGGCTGCCTGTGGTTTTCCGATTTCTATACGCGCCAGGTGTCGCGCGTCGGTGCCGATGGCGCATGCGAACCGGTATTCGAAGTCGAAGGCCGCCCGTCGGGCCTGGGCTGGCTGCCGGACGGGCGCATGCTGGTAGTGTCGATGACCGACCGCCGGCTGCTGCGGCGCGACGGCGAACGGCTGGTCACGGTGGCCGAGCTCGCGCCGCTGGCGCCGTTCGACTGCAACGATTTGCTGGTCGACCGGCACGGCCGCGCCTACGTCGGCAATTTCGGCTTCGACCTGCTGGGCAAGGCGCCGCTGCAGCCAACCGTGCTGATCATGGTGACGCCGGACGGGCAGGCGCGCGTGGTGGCCGACGACCTGCTGTTCCCGAACGGCTGCGTGCTCGCCGATGATGGCAAGACTTTGATCGTGGCGGAAACCTTCGGCAAGCGCCTGACTGCATTCGATGTCGCGGCCGACGGCAGCCTGTCCGGACGGCGGGTGTGGGCCGATCTGGGCGAGGCATCGCCGGACGGCATCTGCATCGATGCGGAAGGCGCGGTCTGGGTGGCGTCGCCGCCGACTTCCGAGTTCCTGCGGGTGCGCGCAGGCGGCGAAGTGACCGATCGGGTGCGGGTGGCGAACCAGGCGATCGCGTGCGCGCTCGGCGGCGCCGACGGCCGCACGCTGTTCATGGTCACCGGGCGCCTGGCGAAGCCGGCCCGCGCGCTGGCGGAACGCGTTGGCAGGATAGAAACGCTGCAAGTGGCGGTGCCGGGGCTGTAGTCCAGATGCGCATCCCCTCGGCGAATCCGCGATAATGGCGCTTTGGATCGGAGCCGAGATGACTTTCGCCACCTGGATCACTTTCTTCGTCGCCGCCTGCCTGATCGCGCTATCGCCGGGCTCGGGCGCGGTGTTGTCGATGTCGCACGGGCTCGCCTATGGCGTGCGCAAGACCAGCGCCACCATCGCCGGGCTGCAGGCCGGCCTGCTGCTGGTGCTGTTCATTGCCGGGGCCGGCATCGGTTCGCTGCTGCTGGCGTCGGAAGTCGCGTTCCGGGTCGCCAAGACCATCGGCGCGCTGTACCTGATCTACCTCGGCGTAGCGCAATGGCTCGCCCGCGTCGCCGACCGGCCGGAGCTGTCGCATGAAAATACGGTGCGGATGCAGGCGCCGCCGCCCCGCAAGCGCTTCCTGCTCGGGTTTTTCACCAACGCGACCAACCCGAAAGGAATCGTCTTCATGGTGGCGGTGCTGCCGCAGTTCATTTCGCACGAGGCGCCGGTATTGCCGCAATTGCTGATCCTGGCGGCGACCATGTGCGCGATCGACCTCGTGGTGATGCACGGCTATGCGTTTGCCGCCTCGTCGATGCAGCGCTATTTCCGCGATGCGCGGGCAGTGAAGAAGCAGAACCGGTTTTTCGGCAGCGTGCTGATCGCGGTCGGCGCCGCGCTGTTTTTCGTCAAGCGCGGAGCGCAGGCATGAAGCGCGGATCGCTGAAGATCGGAAGCGCGCTGCTGTGCCTGGCCTGCGTGGCGGCGTGGGCGGAGCCGGCGCCGTGGTACCGCTGGCGCAGCAGGCTGACCGGCGAAACGATCTGCATGCAGACTTCGCCGGGCGCGGGCTGGGAATGGATGCCCACGCCGTACCGCGACGCCCGCTGCCGGATTCCGCGCGCGCCCGCATCCTGAAACGGGCCGGCAGTGCGCCGGCCTCGTTCCGTCCTCCTACAGCAAGGTCTTTGCCAGTCGCTGCAGGCTTTCCCGATACGCCCCTTCTTCCAGGTGGCGGCGCGCCACCCCGCTCTCATGCGCCGCGGTCGCGATGCGCGGCGTCACGCCGCTCAGCAGGCGCTTGTCGAGCAGCGTGGGCACGATGTAGTCGCGTCCGAAGCCGGCATCGCTGCGCGCCATTTCCGCCAGCGCCAGCACGCATGCGCGTTTCATCTGCTGGTTGATGGTGGTGGCGGCGCAGTCGAGCGCCGCGCGGAACAGGTAGGGGAAGCACAGCGCATTGTTGATCTGGTTCGGATAATCGGAGCGGCCGGTGGCGACGATCGCATCCGGCACCGCTTCATGCACTTTCTCCGGACGCAGTTCCGGCTCCGGATTCGCCAGGGCGAACACCACCGGCTGGCGCGCCATCTTCTTCACGTCTTCCTGCTGCAGCAGGCCCGGCCCGGACACGCCGAGAAACACGTCCGCCATGCCGATCACGTCGGACAGAGTGCGGGCATCGGTATGCTGCGCCCAAGCGCGCTTTTCGTCGCTCAGCGGACGGTCGGTGCTCAGCACGCCGCGGCTGTCGCAGACGAACACGTTCTCGCGCCGCACGCCGAGATCGAGCAGCATGTCGAGACAGGCCATCGCCGCGGCGCCGGCGCCGGAGCACACCACCTTCACCTGCGACACGTCGCGCCCGGTCAGGTGCATCGCGTTCAGGAAGCCGGCGCCGACCACGATCGCAGTGCCGTGCTGGTCGTCGTGGAACACCGGGATCGCCAGCCGCTCGCGCAGGTGGCGCTCGACGAAGAAGCACTCCGGCGCCTTGATGTCTTCCAGGTTGATGCCGCCGAAAGTCGGATGCAGCGCGGCGATGATCTCGACCAGCTTTTCCGGATTGGTTTCATCGATCTCGATATCGAAGGCATCGATGCCGGCGAATTTCTTGAACAGCACCACCTTGCCTTCCATGACCGGTTTGCCGGCCTGCGCGCCGATGTCGCCCAGCCCCAGCACCGCGGTGCCGTTGGTGATCACGCCGACCAGGTTGCCCTTCGCGGTGAAGTCGTAGGCGGCCGCCGGATTCTTGTTGATTTCCACGCAGGGCACCGCGACGCCCGGCGAATACGCCAGCGACAGGTCGTCCTGGCTGGCGACCGGCTTGGTGACCTGGATCGCGATTTTGCCGGGCGTGCCGGCGGCATGATAATCGAGGGCTTTCTGTTCGAGCGTGCTCATGGTGTGTTACCTGCAGGTGATTGATCGTCGTTTTTTATGAAGTCGTCGCCGCGCGCAATGCGAACGGCTGGCGCCGGCGCTTAGAACCTGTTCAGTATCTTAGGCCGGTGATGCTGTTGCGGCGGGGGTGGGGCCGGAAACGGATGCTCCCTACGGCCGTTGCGATGGCAGCGGATCGGGGGATGCAGCACAAGCGGGTGTGGTGACTATGTTCTCGCCAGAGTTTGCAGTGCACGAAGGCGGATAAGCCTGAGGGCGGGATGCGGGGCGGCACCGGTATCGCGGTATCGGCGCACAAACCCGCGAACGCTCCAGCGGATCAGAGGAGCGGAAGCAAACTGCGCGGCCCTGGCAACGGCACGCTGTGCCGGCGCAGGGAGGCGCTAGCCTATCACAGTCCGCGCTCGCTGCGGAACCGCGTTGTGACGGAAATACGGATGTGCGGATTTCCGCGCTGCCGATTGCGAAAATCCGCGCACAAATCCGCGTACAAAAAAGCGTTCCACTGGAAGACGCGCGGCAAACGTCTTGTATGATTCCGCCACCATCCTTCAATGGAGACTCGCGCATGTTCATGGGCCATTATTCCGCCGCACTGGTCGCCAGGCGGGCAGCGCCGGCTTTGCCGCTGGCAGTGTATTTCGTCGCCTGCCAGTTCATCGACCTGCTATGGGGCTGCCTGGTCCTGCTGGACGTCGAAAAGCTGCGCGTGGTTCCGCATTTCACCGCCACCAACAACCTCGACCTGTATTTCATGCCCTATACGCACGGCTTGCCCGCAGCGCTGCTGTGGTCGTTCGCCGCCGCGCTCGCCTTCTGGCTATGGGCGCCCGCCACTTTCCCGCAGCGCGGCCGTACCGCGCTGGTGCTGGCTGCGGCCGTACTGTCGCACTGGCTGCTGGACCTGGTGGTGCATCTGCACGACCTGCCGCTGTGGCTGGACCGCGACAAGGTCGGGCTGGGCCTGTGGAATCATCGGACGCCGGCGCTGCTGCTGGAACTGCTGCTGGTATGGGGCGGCATACTGGTCGCCGCGCGGGGCGCCGGCGCGCGCCGCACGCGCTACCTGGTTCTGGGCCTGGCGATGAGCGTGGTGCAGGTTCTGAGCCTGGTGCTGGAGCCGCCGCTGCCGCTGCAAGTGGCATCGCATCTGCTGCTCACTTACCTGCTGCTCAGCGCTGCCGCGCTCTGGGTGGGACAGCCGCAACGAACGGCGCGGCCCCAACCCGCCTGATCCGGTTCGCCCGGCCTCGTCAGTCCACCGGCGGGTTCGCTCTGGCGGACGCAATCCCCGGCTTCGACAGCCGCTCGAATTCGCGCTGCAGTTGCAGCAGATCCTCGTCGGACAGGCTTTCCAGGTTGACCAGGCCGGTGCGCGCGCCTTCCACGGCGCGCAGCAGCTCATCGAGTTTCAGCTGCATCGCCTTGGTGTCGCGGTTCTGCGAATTCTGGATCAGGAACACCATCAGGAAGGTCACCAGCGAAGTGCCGGTGTTGATCACCAGTTGCCAGGTATCGGAATAACCGAAAACCGGTCCGGTCGCCGCCCATACCAGGATGGTCAGGGTCGCGAGCAGGAACGCGCGCGGCGAGCCCACGGCGCTGGAAATGCCGTGCGCGATTTTACGAAACAGGTCATCCATCAAAACACTCCCCGGCTGATGTGCCGCCGCGACGGCACATCAGCAGTATGCGGGCGTACACGCGCGGTATTTCTGCGCGTGGGCAAACTTTCGGGGAATCGGACGCGCCGGCGAGCGCCTATTTTTGCCGCATCAACTGGTCGGCCGGCTTGACGTCGCCGCAATCGGCTCCCAGCCACCGCCCGCTGGTTTCCTGGTGCTGGTTGACCGGCCTGCCCTGGACGGTGCCGTGGAAATCGTAGGTGGAGCTGAAGTGCTCGCCGCCGGAAAACCTGCCCCGCGCCTTGCCCTCGCCGTTGAGCATGCCGCTGCAGACCAGGTCCAGCGTATAGCTGTCGCCGTCGTGCGTGTAGTTCCGGGTCTTGCAACCGCTGTTTGATTCCGACATTACCGGGGGCTCGTCGCGCGCGGCCATCGCCGGCGATATGCAAACCTTGGTCACGATGCCGTCGCCCGTCATATGCGGAATATCGACCCCGAGCCGGCGCATCTGCTCCAGCTGCTCGGGCGGGATCTTCGGCATCTTCCTGATCGCATCCGACTTGATCGTCATTTCCCACAGGCCCGGTTTCATCTGGCCCGCCGCCTGCGCGGCGAAGGGAACGGCGAGCAGCGACAGCAGCAAAACGGAGAAGGCGACATGACGCATGAGAGCTCCTGGAGGAAATGGCGGTAAATATCTCACCCGGCTGCCGCCGCGCGCGTTGCGTGAACGCGGGTTTCCACACGGCACATTGCATTCGGCGGAAGACGGGCAGTACGAAAGCGGCTTCGATTCTAGTGCGGATCGCAATGCGCGTACAGCGCCGGCGCCGCGCGACCAGCCGACGAGATCAATGCCGGAGGCGGTCCGGGCTGCTACACTGCGGGGCATGCCAGACCGCCCCACCGCCTCCATGTACCTGCGTTTCTTCGGCCTGCACCGCGAGCCGTTCTCGATATCGCCCGATCCGCGCTACCTGTTCATGAGCCCGCGCCACCACGAAGCGCTGGCGCACCTGCTGTACGGCGCCGCTGCCGGCGGCGGCGTGGTCGTGCTGAGCGGCGAAATCGGCACCGGCAAGACCACCCTGTGCCGCTGCTTCCTCGAACAGATACCGGCCGATTGCGAAGTCGCCTACATTTTCAATCCGAAGCTGTCGGTATCGGAATTGCTGCAGGCGATCTGCGAGGAATTCGGGATCGCGACGGCGTCCTCCGGCGCTCCCACCGGCGTGAAAGACCAGGTCGATGCACTCAACCGCCACCTGCTGGCGGCGCACGCGGAAGGCCGCCGCAGCGTGCTGATCATCGACGAGGCGCAGAACCTGTCCATCGACGTGCTGGAACAGCTGCGCTTGCTGACCAATCTCGAAACCAGCGAGCGCAAGCTGCTGCAGATCATCCTGATCGGCCAGCCGGAATTGCGCGGGATGCTGGCGCGCCCAGAACTGGAACAACTGGCGCAACGCGTGATCGCGCGCTACCACCTGCGGGCATTGTCGCCGCAGGAAACCGCCAGCTACGTCCAGCACCGGCTGGCCAGCGCCGGCCTGTCCGCCGCGTCGCCGTTCCAGCCGCAACTGATGCGGCATATCCACCGGATCAGCGGCGGCGTTCCGCGTCGCATCAACCTGCTGTGCGACCGCGCCCTGCTCGGTGCATACAGCCGCAACCTTGCGGTGGTGGACAGGGAAACGCTGGAACGGGCGGCGCGCGAACTGTTCGACATCCCGCCGCCGGACAAAGGCAGCCGCAAGGCAGTCGCGGCGGCGCTGATGCTGAGTGTGGCCGCCGTAGCCGCGGGCTTCGCATGGCGCGACCAGCTGCGCACTGCTGGGCAGCGAACGATTGCCCGGTTCACGCAGCCCGATGCGCCTTTTGCTGCAGTCGCCGCCGACGGCACCGCACCGGTTGCGGTGGATGTGCGCAAGCCGGAACCGCCCGCATTGCCTGCACCGGCTTCTGCCGAGGCGCCGTCCGAAACCGAACCGGCCGACCTGCAACCGCACCCCGACACGCCGATTCTCGCGCTCGCCGGCGGCAAGCCGGCCACGGTGCTGGATAGCAGCGCGCAGGCCCTGCAGCAGCTGGCACCGCGCTGGGGAGTGACGGCCGGCGCCGCGACTTCCTGTGAAGCGCTGCAGGCCGCCGGGCTGCGCTGCTATGCCGGCAAGGGCGGCCTGGACGAGCTGCGCCGGCTCGACCGGCCGGCAATCCTCACGCTCAACGCCGGCGACGGCCGTAACTACTATGCGATTCTCGATCGGCTGCAGGATACCGAAGCGCGTTTGCGCGTGGGCAACGCAACCGAAACCGTCAGCCTGGTCATGCTGTCCCGCTATTTTTCCGGCGACTTTTCCACGCTGTGGCGGCTGCCCCCCGACTACGGAGAGGTGGTGCGAAAAGGCGATGAGGGAACCGAAGTGGACTGGATCGCGGCGCAACTTGCGAAAGCCAGGCATGCGGCCGCACCCGACGGTCCGCAGCGCTTCGACGACACGATGCTGGAGCGGGTACGCGAGTTCCAGCGCGTGCAGGGATTGAAAGTGGACGGTGTGATCGGGCCGGCGACCTTCATGCTGCTCAACCGGGTTGCCGGCATTACCGAACCCAGCCTGCATGCCTCGCCTCCGGATGTGCCGGCGGACGCCACCGCGAACGGGGTGTAACGCGATGTCCTATATTCTCGACGCGCTGAAAAAGGCGGAGGCGGAACGCCTGCAGGGAACGGCAACGGAAGCGCGCCCCGCGTTTTCGATCGGTCAGCCGCAGTATGACGAACGGCAGTCGCGGCGGCGCCGCCGCTTCCGACGGGCTGCGCTGCTGATCTTGCTCGCATTGGTGCTGCTCGCGCTTGCACTGCTCGCGCCGCACTGGCGCGCCCCACTGCAATCCGCGCCAACCCCGCCGGTCGCCCGGCCAACGCCGCACTTGCAGCCGACACCGACACAGGCGCCGGCAGCCGCCCCCGGAACCCGACCAGCCACGGCCGTCCCCGCCGGCACGCCCGACGCGCCACCGGAAACCCCGGAGCGCCCGGTGCTGCGCCATTCCCGTCCGCAACCCCAGCCCAAGCCGACAGCCGCCCGGCCGGACAATCCCCAGGCGTCGATGAAGGCCGCGCCGGTCCCGACGATCACGCTACATGAATTGCCGCCGGCGATCCGGCAACAAATCCCGTCGCTTGCAACGAGCGGCTTCCTGTATTCGGGCAATCCGCGCGACCGCTCGGTGCTGCTGAACAATCGCCTGCTGCACGAAGGCGACCAGGTGGCGCCGGGGCTGATACTGGAGCAGCTGCTGCCGAACGGCATGGTGCTGAACTACGAAGGGCATCGTTTTCGCACCGGCTACTGAGGCGATGTCCGCACCGCGAATCGAGGCGGGCGCCTTCAGTGCGCATGCTTTTTCACGTACTCCTCGATCTCGCGCGCTTCCATCATCGCGATATCCTTCGGCATCTCGTCTTCGACCAGCCGCTGCGCCTCCTTGCTGAGATTCTCGCGCAGCAAACCGAGAAATTTCGGATAGGCAATCAGGCGCAGCTTGTCGTAACGATGCTCGACGCGCGCCTGATCCAGGTACTCGCTCACGCGCTTCGAGAACAGGTCGGTCGCGTGCTCGACCGGGTCCACGCGCGGCTCGGCGGTATGGCCCTGCTCGCGCTCGCCCTTGCCGAAATAACGGCCGCGCGCGTCCGTTTCCAGGTCGCGGTTATGCGCATGGGCGGACGGATTCGCGAAATCCTCGATCTCGCGCAACGGCTCCTGCAAGCCATGCATTTCGAAAATACGGGCGCGGCTGTTGTCGGCCGCGACGATCCAGGTGGTTTGCATTGCATTCTCCCGTAGGTAATGGGTCTGATTCGACCAGCAACACGGGTTCATCGTTCGCATCGTGCCGGCAATACAGGGCATGCGATTTGACAAAGTATGTATATGCATATAAATTGCCTTCCATCTCCTCCCTTTGCCTCGTCGATGAAACCGATCCGGCTTCCCTGCTACTGTGGTTCGTTGCGGCAAGCGTCACGCGCGCTGACCCAGCTCTATGACCGCGCGCTGCGGCCATCGGGCGTAAAAATCACGCAATTCGGCATCCTGCGCCTGCTCGCGGCGCAGCCCGGGCTGACCACCGGGCAGATGGCGAGCGCGCTGGTCATGGACAGCACCACACTGACCCGGACGCTGAAGATCATCGAATCCAACCAGTGGATAGCGCCGACGCCCGGGAACGACCGGCGCGAGCGGCACTGGACGATCACCGCGGCCGGCGAGCAGCGCTTGCAGGAAGCGCAGCCGCTATGGGAGCGGGCACAGCAAGAGTTCGCGAACCTGGCGGGCGACATCGACCTGGACGCGCTGAGCCGTACGATTTTTCAGCTGGCAAGGAAAGCGGGCGCCTGAAGAGCGTTATCGCCTGCAAAAAGTGTATATACATATAAATGAAAGGAGAGCAACATGAGCAAACAGCAACTCGAAGTCGTCGCGGGGGAGCATTTTTCCAGCGCCCGGGTCGGTGATCTTGCCAGGCTCGATCACTTCCAGTTTTTCCATCCGCTCGCAAAGGGGCGCGGCTTTCCCGGCAAGCTGTTCCTGAAGGAAGCGCTCGGCATGAGCAGCATGGAGGTGTCGCTGAACAAGCTGCCGGCCGGGCAAGGAATGCCGTTCTACCATCGGCACCGGGAACACGAGGAACTGTATATTTTCCTCAGGGGACGGGGCCAGTTCATGATCGACGGCGAAGTGATCGATATCGGCGAAGGCAGCGTGATCCGGGTCGCGCCGGCGGGCGTGCGCGCCTGGCGCAACCATTCGCAGGAAGATCTGTATTACATCGTGATCCAGGCGAAAGACGGCAGCCTGCAGGCCACCGGGATCGAGGATGGCGTACCATGTCCGGGCAAGGTCGAATGGCCCGCCGCGGCGGCAATTTGAGCGGGGAACAGCAAATGCGAAACACTTTCAGCGTCGACGCGTTCAACGAGCGCGGCAAGGAATATCTGCCGGGCCTGCTCGGCATCGTGGTGACCGAAATCGGCGATCAGACTGTGCGGGCGGAACTGGCTGTGCAGCCGTCGCACCTGGCGCCCAACGGCTACCTCCATGCGGGCAGCGTGGTGACGCTGGCCGACACCGCCTGCGGCTATGCGTGCATCGCCAACCTGCCGGAAGGCGCAGCCAGCTTCACCACCATCGAACTCAAGAGCAATTTCCTCGGCACCGCGCGTTCCGGCGTGATCGATTGCGAGGCGAAAGCGGTGCATGCGGGACGCAATACCCAGGTATGGGACGCGCTGGTCCGCCACCGCGACAGCGGCAAGCTGATCGCCACCTTCCGCTGCACCCAGATGATCCTGTGGCCGAAGCCGAACGGAGCGGGCGGGCCAACGGGATGACGGATACCCTGCCACTGTTCGCACCGTCGGCGGCGCTGCAGCCGATACCGATGGCCGATGCCGAGGTCAGCTTCATGCACGACTTCTATCGGCGGCCGCTGACGGACGAACTGCTGGCGGCGCTGACGCGCGAGATCGCGTGGCGCCAGGAGACCATCGTGCTATGGGGGAAGGAATACCTGCAGCCCAGGTTATCGGCCTGGTACGGCGATGCCGACGCCGATTACAGCTACTCCGGCATGACGCTGCGGCCGCTGCCGTGGACCGCGACCCTGCAACGCATCAAGCGCGATGTCGAAAGCGCAACCGGTTGCAGTTTCAACAGCGTGCTGCTCAACCTTTACCGGGACGAACGCGACAGCGTCGGCTGGCACAGCGATGACGAGGCGGCATTCGGAGAGCGGCCGGCGATCGCATCGCTCAGCCTGGGGGAAACCCGCAGCTTCCGCTTTCGCCACCGGCGCCGCAAGGAGCAGAAGAAGATCGCGCTGCAGCTGACCGACGGCAGCCTGCTGCTGATGGCGGGCACCACCCAGCGCTACTGGCAGCACACGATAGAAAAGGAACGCGGGCCGCTCGGCCCGCGCATCAATCTGACTTTCAGAACCATCCGGCATCCGCGCCCGGAGCCGGTCAGGCTGGAACAGTTCTAGCCGCGCGACGCCAGGAAGCGCAATTCGGCAGACAAGTTCGGGGTCAGCGCTTCATAGGAATTGGCCAACAACTGCAATTCGCGCCGGGAGCGCGCCTTGCTGTCGGCGCAGCGCAGCGGCACCGCAAGCAGCGCCGCCAGCAAAGCGCGCGCAGCGCGGCCGACATTCTTCAGATAGCCATCCTCGAGCGAAGCGGAGGAATTGATGGCAAGGGTGGACATGGTTTTCTCCTGCATGTGAAGGTACGCATGAATGGTAGGAACTGCTGCCCGCTTTATCCAATTGTGTTTGGGGATATCAGGTATTCCGCCCCGCTATATCAACGCCTCCGCATGCCGCGCACGACGAAAGTGCAACACCGTGTAACGCCTGCCTGCGCGCGCGGTGCACCTGTTACACGCGTGTACATGCGCGTCACCACGAAAACGGCGGAATCGGTGAACATGGATACCGGTTCCACGCGCCTCCCGTTCGTGGCGACAAACAGGAAAAACCGACGATGAAATTCTCTGCACTCCGTATCCTGGCCTTCCCCCTGGTGTGCGCCGCTCTCGGCACCGCGCTTCCGGTCCGCGCCGACCCGCCGCACTGGGTACCGGCACACGTCCATCACGCCCACCCGGCGCGCGAATATCGATATGTCTACTACCCGATGCAGCAGGTCTATTACGAACCGGTGCAGCGGGTATGGTTCTGGATGAACGGCGGCGGCTGGCAGGTAGGCGTCGCCCTGCCCGCGCGCTACCGGGTCTACGCCGATGCCGGGGTGCCGGTGCTGCTGCATTCGAACCGCCCTTACGTCGAGCACGTCTACGTCGAACAGCATTACGGCCGTCCGTGGCGCGCCAGCCATCGCGCATACTACGAGCGGCGCGAGTGGCATGAACGGCACGAACACCGGGAGCACGAGGAGCACCGCGAGCGGCACGCCCACGGCGACATGCACGGCAACGATCGCGATCACTGGCACGGCGGCCGCTGAGCAATGTGGTGGATTTGCCGCAGGATCGGCCACCCGTCCTGCCGGAATCGGTCGACGGCCGGCGCGGCAATAGTAAAATCGCATCTTTCCCACGCTGTGGACGCTGCGCCGATGACCTACCTCGCTGTCAAGCACCTGCATATGGCCTGCGCGGCACTGACCGGCGCCCTGTTCCTGCTGCGCGGCGCCTGGATGCTGGCCGATTCGCCCCAACTGCAGCGGCGCTGGGTCAGGATCGTGCCGCACGTAATCGATACCGTGCTGCTCGCCAGTGCGCTGGTCATGGTGGTCTGGAGCCGCCAGTATCCTTTCGCGCAGAACTGGCTGACCGCAAAACTGTTCGCACTGATCGTCTACATCGGCCTGGGCACGGTGACCCTCAAGCGCGGCAATACCAAGCGTGTGCGCGCCACCGCGTTCATCGGCGCATTGCTGGTATTCGCCTATATCGTCAAGGTCGCGGTCACGCGCCAGGTGGTCTAGATGGCATCCGACCAGGTGCTGGCAAACGATCCGGCAGAGCTCCCGACTCTCCGCTTCGGCGACTCCGGGCATGGTCTCGACGGCCTGCAGCTGTTCGACGGCGTCGCACGCGACAAGCTGGAAGCGATCCTTGCATCCTGCCCGGTGCTGCGCGTCGCCGCCGGCAACCGGATCGATGCAGGCGACGGCGGCAGCCGGCTGTACGTGGTTCTGCGCGGCGCGCTCGACGTCAGCGCCGCCAACCCGCATGACGGCAGCGAGCGCGATACCGTGCGGGTGCTGCGGGGCGAATGCGTGGGCGAACTGTCGGTGCTGGACGGCGAAGCGAATTCCGACGTGATCCGCGCGCTGCAGGATTCCGAGCTGCTGGCGATCGGCGCTCCCACGCTCTGGCGCCTGATCGACGAATCGAACGGCGTCGCGCGCAACCTGCTGCGGCTGCTGTCGTTCCGCATCCGCGCGGCGGCCGCCATGCTGCGGCGACGCGAAAAGCTGGGCGAGTTCTACCGCCAGCTATCGATGGTGGACGGCCTCACCGGGCTGCATAACCGTGCCTGGCTGAACCAGCAGTTGCCGCTGCTGGTGGACGGCGCACAGCAGTCCGGCCAGCCGCTGTCGGCCATCATGGTCGACATCGACCACTTCAAGCGCTTCAACGACGAACACGGACACCAGGCCGGCGACCGCGCACTGCAGGCAGTCGCCAAAGCCATCGTGTCGGCGCTGCGGCCGACCGACTTCGCGGTGCGTTACGGCGGCGAGGAACTGCTGGTGATCCTTCCGGCCACCGCGCACGACGGCGCGGCAGTGGTGGCTCAGCGGCTATGCGACCAGGTGCGGCAGACGCGCGTGTCCGGCGACCGGCAGCGGCCGCTGCCGCAGGTCACCGCATCGTTCGGCATGGCCTGTCTGGCGGCCGGGCAAAACGTTGACGGATTGGTGGCGGACGCGGACGCGGCACTGTACCGCGCGAAGGAAGCCGGCCGCGACCGCGTCGCCTGGTAAAGCCGCAGACGGAAAGCCCATGCCGGGAAGCAGTGGAAGCAGTGGAAGCGCTGCAAGCAGTAGCCGGCCGCGCGTTCCGCTACAATGCAGCTCCGTCGCGAAATTTCCTGCCGTGCCCTTCCTGCCATGCTCCACTCCGAATCCCTGCAATTGCTGCGCACCTCGCTGGACGAGCTGCGGCAGCGCCGTCTCTCGGTCGATGGGTTCTGCCGCGTATGGCGCGCACAGCGCGCGTTGCTGGAAGCTTTGCCTGCGCGCTATGCGCAAGTGATGGAAGACCTGCTCGGGCGCCTGGAAGCCGGCAGCCTGTTTACCGAAGAAAGCTGTTCGTTCAGCCAGGAAGATCTGCAGGCCAATCTGTCGGTCTGGCTCGACAAGGCGGCAACCACGCTGGAGAGCTGACATGCAAAAGCTCGATTTCCCGCTGGCCGGGGACTACATCGAACTGAACCAGTTGCTGAAGCTGGCCGGTGCATGCGACAGCGGCGGCGCCGGCAAGATGCTGGTCGCCAGCGGCCGGGTCATGGTCGACGGCCGCCAGGAATTGCGCAAGACGTGCAAGATCCGCGCGGGCCAGGTGGTGAGCATCGACCAGTTGCGTATCCACGTCACGCAGGCCGGATGAAAATCGGGCCGCGCTTGCGGCCCGTCGAATCAAGAATCAGCTCAGACCTTCAGCCCGGCGGTATCGACCAGTTGCCGGGTCGCCGCGTTCAGGTTGACCTCCAGCACTTCCCCGGCCTGCTTGCCGGCCCGGCTCAGTTGCTCGTAACCGTCGCCGGCACGGTCGAGCACGGACTTGACCGCCGCGACCACGCTGTCCACGCCGGGGGGCGCCTGCCGGGCTGCCTCGTCGACCAGCTCATGCAGCTTGCGGCTCGCGCTTTCGATGTGCCGTTCGGTCACGGCACCGAGTTCGCTGCGCGAGCTGTTGGCGATATTGGCGACGTGGTTGCCATAGGCCAGTGCCTTCTCCGCACTCGGCTTGATTTGTGCGGCCACGAGTGCCATCCACTCCTGCGCATCCCGGGTGGCCAGCATCTGGCGCGCGACTGCCGCGGACTCTTCCAGCGACGCACGCGCTGCGGCCAGATTCAGTGCGACCAGTTGTTCGATGCTTTCCAGCGTCTTGCCGCCGAGCGCGGTGTAAAACGCAAAGCCGGACTCCAGTCCGCCCTTCGCGGCTTCGGAAAATTTTTGTTGAATCGGGAACATGGCATCTCCAAAAAAACGGGTACGATCGAAACGCCCGGCACGAGAGCAGTTTTAGCCAAAATCTATTGGCAAAGCCATCTATGCTGCGTCGCAATAAAAGTAATTGTAGGGGAATACCTGTGTGGTCTCAAGGAGAATTTTGTGCATTGCGAGAATGGCTACGCGGGAGGATAGGGAGCCGCTCGCATGCCTCGAAAAAATTTATCAAAATAAATTGTAAGAACTTTCAGGGCTGTGCGACTGACTGTTCAGCCAAGTCATGCGGCTGATCATTTTTTCATCACACTTCCATCATTCAAGGAGAAATACATGAACAAGCGCCACGCCCTGCTCGCCACCGCCCTCGCTTCCGTCTGCGTCGTCGGACTCGGCACTGCACATGCTGCCGACCATGGCGCAAAGGAAAAATGCTACGGCGTCGCCAAGGCCGGCCAGAACGACTGCGCCAGCAGCAACGGAGCGCACTCCTGCGCCGGCCAGACCAAGCAGGACAACGATCCGCGCGACTGGAAATTCGTCGCCAAGGGCACCTGCGCATCGATGGGCGGCAAGATGATGGCGCCGAAATAATCGGCAGTTTCGAACCGACGGCACAGCGCAGCCATGACGATGCACGATATCCAGCCGCCTCCGGCGCTCGGTTTCGGCATCGGGCTGCGCGCCCCCCACTACCGCGAATTCCTCGAGCATCGTCCGGCGGCGGACTGGCTCGAAGTGCATAGCGAAAACTACCTGGATGCCGGCGGCTGGGATGCGCAAGTGCTGGAACGACTGCGGCACGACTATCCGGTGAGCCTGCATGGAGTCGGGATGGGCCTCGGTTCCGCACGCGGATTCTCGGAACGCCATCTGCAGCGGGTAGCCGAACTGGCGCACCGGATCGAACCGGCACTGATCTCCGAACATTTATGTTGGGGAGCGGTCGACGACCGCCACCTGAACGACCTGCTGCCGCTGCCGCTGACCGCCGAAGCGCTGGCGCTGGTGTGCGAGCGGGTGATGCGCATGCAGGAGGCGCTGGGCCGCCGCATCCTGCTGGAAAACGTCTCCACCTATCTGCGCTATCGCGACGACGCGATGAGCGAGGCGGAATTCCTGGCCGCGGTCGCGGCCCGTACCGGCTGCGGCATCCTGCTCGACATCAACAATCTCTACGTCAACCAGTGCAATCACGGCGAAGATGCGCTGGCCGCACTGGCAGCGATCGCGCCCGGCACGGTGGGCGAGATGCATCTGGCGGGCCATCTGGTCACCGACGATGCAGTAATCGATCACCACGGCGATCGCGTCGCGCCGCCGGTATGGGAGTTGTATCGCGCGGCGCTGCGGCGGTTCGGCGCGGTGCCGACGCTGATCGAATGGGACACCGACGTGCCGCCGCTGGCGGTGCTGCTGGACGAGGCTGCCCGCGCACGCCAAGTCGCCGTCTCGGCCGGCCACGAAATCGAAACCGCGCAACTGGCGCGGCAGCAGCAGGCATTCAGCGGCGCGCTGTTCGACGCCGGCGTGGAGCAGGAGGCGCTGCCGATGTTCAAGGACAACGGCCGGTTGTCGCAGCGCCTCGCGCTGTATCGCGGCAACCTGAGCGGCGCCTGGGACAAGGCGCTGGGCGCCGCCTACCCGGTGTTGCGGGCCCAGGTCGGAGAGGAATTCTTCGGCGGCCTGGCGCGCGAATACGGCAAGGCGCACCCGTCGCAGGACGGCGATCTGAACCGCTTCGGTGCCGCCTTCGCCGACTTCCTGGCCGGCTTTCCGCACGTCGCCGACTATCCGTATTTTCCGGACCTGGCGCGCCTCGAATGGGCGCTGCATCGCGCCCACTACGCGGCGCACGAGGCACCGCTCGACGCCGCCGTCTTCGCCGCGCTGAGCCCGGAACAGCTGGACGCCGCGCGCTTCCGGCTGCATCCGGCCTGCACGCTGCTGCAGTCCGACTGGGCGGTGATCGCGCTCTGGCACGCGCATCAGCCGGGCGCGGGCGGCTGGCCGCAGCAGCTGCATCAGGCGTGCCGCGGGATCGTGATACGGCGGCATTGGCAATGCGGCGTGATCGAGCTGGGCGCCGCCGCGCATGCGGCGCTGCAGGCGCTGCAGGACGGACAGCCGCTTGGTGCCGCGCTCGATCGCGCACTGGAGATCGAGCCCGAATTCGCGTTCGGCGCGGAACTGCAGCACTGGCTGCAGAACGGCATCCTGGCCGGCATCGACACCTCTTCGGCATCACAATAATCGGGAGCGATCATCGTCATGGAAAAGATCCTGCAACTGCATCGCGGCACGCTGCGCTTCGATCAAAACCTGAACGAGTGGGGCGGCGCGCTGCTAGGCCTGGCAATCCGGCTGTATGTCGGCTGGCAGTTCTTCAAGTCCGGGATGGTGAAGCTGAGCGACTGGAACAGCACGCTCGCGCTGTTCCAGTACGAATACCATGTGCCGCTGCTGCCGCCGGAACTGGCGGCGGTGGCCGGCGCGTTCGGCGAACTGTTTTTCCCGCTGCTGCTGGCGCTCGGCCTGTTGTCGCGGCCAGCCGCGCTGGGACTGTTCGCGGTCAACCTGATGGCGGTGATTTCCTACCCGGCCCTGTTCGGATTCGATTGCCCGGCGGCGATCAACGACCACTTCTACTGGGGATTCCTGCTGCTGGTACTGGTGGCCTTCGGCCCCGGCGGCATTTCGCTCGACCGGTGGCTGGCGCGGAAATAGGCCACGCTACTTCCGCAGCCACTTGCGCAGCTGCGCCAGCAATTGTTCGGAGTCGACCGGCTTCGATGCGTAGTCGGAGGCTCCCGCCGCCAGGCACTTGTCGCTGTCGCCGACCATCGCCTTTGCAGTCAGCGCGATGATCGGCAGCTTCGCAAACTGCGGCATGCCGCGGATCTGGCGAATGGTTTCATAGCCGTCCATCTCCGGCATCATGATATCCATCAGCACCAGGTCCACCGGCGGTTCCTGCTGCAGCCGCGCTATCGCCTCGGCGCCGCGTTTCGCGCTGGCCACGCTCAGGCCGTGACTCTCCAGCAGGCCGGTCAACGCAAACAGGTTGCGGATGTCGTCGTCCACCACCAGCACCGCGCTGCCGGCCAGATCCTGCTGCCGGTCGGCCTCCTGCTCTTCCTGCTGTTGCTGTTGTTGAAGCGGCCCCGCTTCCATCGGCAGCTTGTCGCGCACCCATTGCAGGAATTGCCTGGTTTGCAGGCGCAGGCGATCGAGCGGCGGTGCTCCTTCGGCAATCACGGCGGCATCGAGCTGATGGAGCGCTTCCTCGGTGCGCGAGTCGAGATCCCTGGCAGTGTAGATGACCGCCGGGATGTCGGCCAGCACCGGATCGGCGCGGATCTCCCGCAGCAGCGCGATGCCGTCCATGTCGGGCAGATCGAGATCGAGCACGATGCCCTGGTAGGCACGGCTGTGCAGCGCCGTCAGCGCTTCCGCCGCGCTGGACGCGGAGTCCAGCAGCACGCCGCCGCCCTGCAGCGCGGTCATGATCGCTTCGCGCCGCGCCGGATCGGTTTCGACCACCAGCAGCGCCCGCACCGGCCGCTGCAGGTGATCGGTAATCCTGGCAAATACCTGTGACAGCGTATCGACATCGACCGGTTTGGGGGAATAGCTGGCGATGCCGTGATCGGGGCCGGATGTCGGCCGGTCGCGCACCGACATCACATGCACCGGGATGTCGCGTGTCTGGCGGCCGGCCTTGAGCCGCCTGGCGATTTCCCAGCCGTCGCCGTCGGGCAGGATCAGGTCGAGCGTGATCGCGTCCGGCCGGAACTGGCGCGCCAGTTCCAGCCCTTCTTCGCCGCGCGAGGTCAGCAGCGCCTTGAAGCCCGAGTCGTGCGCCATGTCGCGCAGCGCATGCGCGAACACCGGATCGTCTTCGATGATCAGCAGCAGTGCATCCTGCGGCGTCACCAGCGCGCGGTCATCGTGCTCGGCCGGCACGGCCGACGGCGCCATTGCGCGCTGCGCCGGCCGCGGCGCACTGCGTGCAGCGCGCGTGTCGGCGCCAGCCTCGTGCTCGGCCTCCGGCGAAGGCGGCGGCAATTCCAGGAAGCCAGGAGCATTCTGCGGCAGATAGAACGTAAACACGCTGCCCACGCCTTCCTCGCTTTCCAGCTTCAGTTCGCCGCCCAGCAGTTGGGCCACCTCGCGGCTGATCGCCAGTCCCAGGCCGGTGCCGCCATAGCTGCGGGAAGTGCTGGAGTCTGCCTGCTGGAAGGCCTCGAAGATCAGCTTCTGCTTGTCGGGAGCAATCCCGATGCCGGTGTCGCGTACCGCGAATGCCAGTACCGACGAAGCCTGGTTCAGGATGCGGTGTTCCCGGTTCCAGCCGGAACGCGCCACCCGCGCGCTCAATTCCACGCTGCCGCGGCCGGTGAACTTGATCGCGTTCGCCAGCAGGTTGCGCAGCACCAGCTTGAGCCGCTGCTCGTCGGTCCGCACATGGGAGGGGAAGCCGGGCTCGAAGTCGACGCGCAACGTCAGCCCTTTTTCCTCGGCCAGGTGGCTGAACGTGCTTTGCGCATAATGCACCAGCGCGTGGCACGGCACGTCCTCTATCTCCAGCGTGACATTGCCGGATTCGATCTTCGACAGGTCGAGAATGTCGTTGATCAGGCGCAGCAGGTCGCTGCCGGAGTCGTGGATGATGCGCACCATTTCCAGCTGCTTGTCGGACAGGTTGTGCGCGCGGTTCTGCCGCAGCTGCTCGGCCAGCAGCAGCAGGCTGTTGAGCGGGGTGCGCAGCTCGTGCGACATGTTGGCCAGGAATTCCGACTTGTACTTCGAGGTCAGCGCCAGCTGCTCGGCCTTTTCCTGCAGGTTGCTGCGCGCCACTTCGATTTCGCGGTTCTTGCTTTCGACTTCGGCATTCTGCTCCGACAGCTGCTGCGCCTTCTGCTCCAGCTCGGCATTGATGTTCTGCAGCTCGTCCTGGCGCGACTTCAGCTCGCTGGCAAGCGACTGCGCCTGCCGCAGCAGCGCCTCGGTGCCGGACGCCGATTCGATCGAGTTGAACACGATGCCCAGCCCCTCGGCGAGCTGGTCGAGAAAATTCAGGTGCACCGGCTGGAAGCGCTCGAACGACGCCAGCTCGATCACCGCCTTCACATGCCCTTCGAACAGGATCGGCAGCACCACGATACTGCGCGGCACTGCCTGGCCCAGGCCGGACACGATCCGCACGTAGTCCTCGGGCAGGTCGGTGATCATGATGCGCTGCTTCTCGAATGCGGCCTGGCCGACCAGACCCTCGCCGATCGTCCACTCGCGCGACAGGTTCTTGCGTTCCTGGTAGCCGTAACTCGCCATCAGCGTCAGGCGCGCGCCGGAAGTCGAGCCGTCCCCTTGCGCCTGCATCAGGTACAGCACCGCGTGCTGGGACGACACCAGCGGCGCCAGTTCCGACAGCAGCATGCGCGACACGGTGACGATGTCGCGCTGCCCCTGCAGCATGCGCGTCACGTGCGCGAGATTGGTCTTGAGCCAGTCCTGTTCGGTGTTGCGTTCGGTGGTCTCCTTCAGGTTCTGGATCATCTGGTTGATGTTGTCCTTCAGGTAGGCCACTTCGCCGCGCGCAGCCACCTGGATGGTGCGCGTCAGATTGCCCTTGGTGACCGCCGTCGCCACTTCCCCGATCGCGCGCACCTGGGTGGTCAGGTTGGCCGCCAGCTCGTTGACGTTGTCGACCAGCTCCTTCCAGCTGCCGGTCGCTCCCGGCACCACAGCCTGCCCGCCCAGCCGGCCCTCGACGCCGACTTCGCGCGCCACATGGGTGACCTGTTCGCTGAACGTGGCGAGCGTTCCCACCATGTCGTTGACGGTTTCGGCCAGCGACGCGATCTCGCCCTTGGCCGGCACCGTCATCTTCTGCTTCAGGTCGCCGGCCGCGACGCCGGTGACGACCTTGGCGATGCCGCGCACCTGCTCGGTCAGGTTCTCCGCCATCAGGTTCACGCTTACCGTCAGTTCCTTCCAGACCCCGGCCACGCCCGGCACCTGCGCCTGGCCGCCGAGCCGGCCCTCGGTGCCGACTTCGCGCGCCACCCGCGTGACTTCGCCGGCAAAGCTGTTGAGCTGGTCGACCATCGTGTTGATGGTGTCCTTCAGTTCCAGGATTTCGCCCTTGACGTCGACCGTGATCTTGCGCGACAGGTCGCCGCGCGCCACCGCCGTGGTCACCTGCGCGATGTTGCGCACCTGCGCGGTCAGGTTGTTGGCCATCAGGTTCACGTTGTCGGTCAGGTCTTTCCAGACCCCGGAGGCGCCCGCCACCTGCGCCTGCCCGCCCAGCTTGCCTTCGGTGCCGACTTCGCGCGCCACCCGCGTGACTTCGTCCGAGAAGCCGATGAGCTGCGCCAGCATGGTGTTGATGGTCTGCGCGTTTTTCAGGAACTCGCCCTGCAGCGGCCTGCCCTCGATGTCGAGGGCCATGCTTTCGCCCAGCATGCCGCGTGCGACCGCACCGATCACCCGCCCCGATTCGAGTACCGGCTGCACCAGGTTGTCGATCAGCGAATTGATCGCGTTGAGCTCGCTTCCCCAGGCGCCGTCATGGCGGTCGAACACCATGCGCC
>CBIHOK010000033.1:0-26458 GCA_966211575.1 uncultured Noviherbaspirillum sp. | reverse complement strand
AGGTCGAACTGTTCGGTGCGCAGACCGAAAAAATGTACATCGAGTTTTCGCATAAGAAATTCGCGCAGCTCGGTATCCCGTTCGAATCGGTGGTTTCCCAACTCAATGCACAGAACGCGCTCGAGTCCACCGGCGTGCTGGTCACGCCATCCGACAACCTGCAGGTTCGGGTCAGCGGCGCGATTCGCTCGGTGAAGGACCTGGAAAACCTCGAGTTGCGCGCCAACGGCACCACCTTCAGGCTCGGCGATTTCGCCACCGTGCACCGCGGCTACCAGGACCCGCCGCAGGACAAGATGCGCTTCAACGGCAAGGAAGTGATCGGACTCGGCATTTCGATGGAAAAGGGCGGCGATATCATCGAACTCGGCCACAACCTGGAAAAGGCAGCCGCGCAAATCCGCAGCAAGCTGCCGGTCGGCATCGAGCTGCAGCGGGTGGCCGACCAGCCGAAGGCGGTCGCCTCGTCGGTCAATGAATTCCTGCACACGCTGACCGAGGCGGTGCTGATCGTGCTGGCGGTCAGCTTCCTGTCGCTCGGCCTGCACACGCGGCCGTTCCGCCTCGACGTCAGGCCAGGCCTGGTGGTGGCGCTGACGATTCCGCTGGTGCTCGCGGTGACCTTCCTGTTCATGTACATCTTCGGCATCAACCTGCACAAGATTTCGCTGGGAGCGCTGATCATCGCGCTCGGCCTGCTGGTCGACGACGCAATCATCGCGGTGGAAATGATGGTGCGCAAGATGGAAGAGGGATTGTCCCGCTTCGATGCGGCGACCTTCGCCTATACCTCGACCGCGATGCCGATGCTTACCGGCACCCTGATCACCGCCGCCGGCTTCCTGCCGATCGGCCTGGCGAAGTCGGCCGCCGGCGAATACACGTTTTCGATGTTCTCGGTCAATGCGCTGGCGTTGCTGATCTCCTGGGTGGCGGCCGTGATGTTTACGCCCTACATCGGTTACGCGCTGCTGCGGGTGAAGCCGAAATCGGGGGCGGACGGCAGCCATGAATTGTTCGACACGCCTTTCTACACGCGTTTCCGTGCACTGGTGAGCTGGTGCGTCGAATGGCGCAAGACGACGATCGCGCTGACACTGGCGATCTTCGCGCTGGGCGTGTTCGGCTTCCGGTTCATCGAGCAGCAGTTCTTCCCGGATTCCAGCCGTCCGGAGCTGATGGTCGAACTGTGGCTGCCCGAGGGCAGCGCGTTCGCGGCGACCGAAGCCCACGCCAAGAAATTCGAAGCCTTCATCCGCAGCCAGGACGGCGTGGAGAGCGTGACCAGCTATGTCGGTACCGGCAGCCCGCGCTTCTACCTGCCGCTGGACCAGATATTCCCGCAAACCAACGTCGCGCAGATCGTCGTGCTGCCGCGCGACCTGCATGCGCGCGAACAATTGCGCCTGAAGATCGTCGACGCGTTCAAGAACGATTTCCCCGGCGTGCGCGGACGCGTCAAGCTGTTGCCGAACGGTCCCCCGGTTCCCTATCCGGTGCAGTTCCGGGTTAGCGGCACCGACGTGGCGACGGTGCGGGCGATCGCGGATCAGGTGAAAGCGGTGATGCGCGCCAATCCGAATACGATCGGAGTCAACGACAACTGGAATGAATCGGTCAAGGCGCTGCGTCTCGATCTCGACCAGGACAAGCTGCGCGCACTCGGCGTCAGCTCGCAAACCGTGATGCGTGCAGCCAACACGATGCTGACGGGCACCACCATCGGCCAGTTCCGGGAAAAGGACAAGCTGATCGACATCGTGGTGCGGCAGCCGGAAAACGAACGCTCGACCATCAGCGCGCTCGACGATGTCAGCATTCCCACTGCCAGCGGCAAGATGGTGCCGTTGTCGCAACTGGCGCGCCCGCACTTCGTATGGGAACCGGGCGTGGTATGGCGCCAGGGGCGCGACTGGGCGATTACCGTGCAGTCCGACGTGGCCGACAATATCCAGGGCCCGACCGTGTCGAGCCAGATCGATCCGGCGCTGGACAAGTTGCGCGCGCAATTGCCGGCCGGTTACCGGATCGAGCTGGCAGGCGCGGCGGCCGACAGCGGCAAGGCGCAGCAATCGATCGCGGTCAATGTGCCGCTGGTCGTGTTCATCATCTTTACCTTGCTGATGTTGCAATTGCACAGCTTCTCGCGTTCGCTGCTGGTGTTCCTGACCGGCCCGCTGGGGATTACCGGCGCGGCGTTGGCGCTGCTGATCCTGCATCGGCCGTTCGGGTTCGTCGCGCAGCTGGGCGTGATCGCGCTGTTCGGCATGATCATCCGCAATTCGGTGATCCTGATCGACCAGATCGAGCAGGACATCGCAGCCGGCAATGCGCCGTGGAATGCGATCGTCGAAGCCGCGGTACGGCGCTTCCGGCCCATCATCCTGACTGCGGCGGCGGCGGTGCTGGCGATGATTCCGTTGTCGCGCTCGGTGTTCTGGGGGCCGATGGCGGTCGCCATCATGGGAGGGCTGATCATCGCCACCGGCCTGACGCTGCTGTTCCTGCCGGCGCTGTACGCAGCCTGGTTCCGGGTGCGGCGGCCGCAACCGGAGGTTGCCGTCATTCCTTGAAGCAAGTACGGCCGGGATCGGTTTACGGTCCCGGGCGCGACGCGGCGGAACATCAAAAATCGGGACAGTAGTGCGAAAAATCCAGTAAAATGCCGGGTTGAAGTTGAAGAGCTACTAACGGCTTTGTATCAGGGGGCGACCAAATTTTCACTTCATGGTCGCCCTTTGCTTTTGGTCGCGACCGGCACTGGCCCCTGGCTCGGGTGGCGCGCAGAAAAAGAACGATGCTATTCGCGCGAGGATGGCGAAATTGGTAGACGCACCAGGTTTAGGTCCTGACGCCAGCAATGGTGTGGGGGTTCGAGTCCCCCTCCTCGCACCACGGAATATTAATTTTTTGGACGATTCTCATGGCAACTGCAGTCGAAACCCTGGAAAAACTTGAGCGCCGCATCACCATCACGCTGCCGGTGGCAGACGTGCAGGCGGAAGTCGAAAAACGCTTGAAAATCCGCGCGCGCAACGCCAAGGCGCCGGGCTTCCGTCCGGGCAAGGTTCCGATGAAGATGGTGGCGCAGCAGTACGGCTACCAGGTTGAAAGCGAAGTGCTGAACGACAAGGTCGGACGCGCGTTCAACGAGGCGGCGAACGAGAACAACCTGCGCGTTGCCGGCTATCCGAAGATCGAACCGAAGAGCGGCGACGACATCGCCGAAGGCACGGTCGCGTTCGATGCGACGTTCGAAGTCTATCCGGAAGTGAAGATCGGCGACCTGTCGGCGGCCGAAGTCGAGAAGGTCAAGAGCGAAGTCAGCGAAGCGGAAGTCGACAAGACGATCGACATCCTGCGCAAGCAGCGCGTGCATTATCACGTGAAGGGCGAGCATGGCGCGCACGGCAACGGTGGCGCCGACCAGTCGGCCCAGAACGGCGATCGCGTCACGCTCGATTTTGTCGGCAAGATCGACGGCGTCGAGTTCCAGGGCGGCAAGGCCGAGGATTTCGCGTTCGTGCTGGGCGAAGGCCGGATGCTGCCGGAATTCGAAGCGGCGACGATCGGCCTCAAGGTCGGTGAATCGAAAACCTTCCCGCTGTCGTTCCCGGCCGACTACCACGGCAAGGACGTGGCCGGCAAGACCGCCGAGTTCACCATCACCGTGAAGAAGATCGAGTGGGCCCATCTGCCGGAGGTGGATGCCGATTTCGCGAAGTCGCTCGGCATTCCCGACGGCGACCTTGCGAAGATGCGCGCCGACATCCGCCAGAACCTGGAACGCGAAGTGAACAACCGCGTCAAGGCGAAGACCAAGGACAGCGTGATGGAAGCGCTGATCAAGGCATCCGAACTGGACGTGCCGAACGCGCTGGTCGAGCAGGACATCGAGCGGCTGGTCGAAATGACGCGCCAGGACATGGCGCAGCGTGGCATGAACGTCAAGGACATGCCGCTGCCGCCTGAGCTGTTCAAGGCCCAGGCCGAGCGCCGCGTGCGCCTGGGCCTGATCCTGGCCGAAGTGGTCAAGGCCAACAAGCTGGAAGCGACGCCCGAGCAGGTCAAGGCCCAGGTCGAGGATTTCGCGCAGAGCTACGAAGATCCGCAACAGGTAGTAAAGTACTACTATAGTGATCGTCGTCGCTTGGCCGAAGTCGAAGCCCTTGTTTTGGAAGAAAACGTCGTTAACTACGTGCTGGGCAAGGCGAAGGTGACCGAGAAGCCGGTCGCGTTCGACGACTTGATGGGCAACAATGCGCAGGCTTGAGCCGGCATACTCCTGAAGGAAAGCACATGGCAGGCATGATGAGAGATTCCGCACTCGATACCGAGATGCTCGGTATGGTGCCGATGGTGATTGAGCAGAGCGGACGCGGCGAGCGCGCGTATGACATCTATTCGCGCCTGTTGAAGGAGCGGGTGATTTTTCTGGTCGGTCCGGTCAACGATCATTCCGCCAACCTGATCGTCGCCCAGTTGCTGTTCCTGGAAAGCGAAAATCCGGACAAGGACATTTCGCTCTACATCAACTCCCCGGGCGGTTCAGTGTCGGCGGGCATGGCGATTTACGACACGATGCAGTTCATCAAGCCGGACGTGTCGACGCTCTGTACCGGGCTGGCGGCGTCGATGGGCGCTTTCCTGCTGGCCGCTGGCGCGAAGGGCAAACGGTTCTCGTTGCCGAATTCGCGTATCATGATTCACCAGCCATTGGGCGGCGCCCAAGGGCAGGCGGCGGATATCGAAATCCAGGCACGCGAAATTCTGTACCTGCGCGACCGCCTGAATCACATCCTCGCGGAAAAAACCGGGCGCAGCGTGGAACAAATCAGCAAAGATACGGACAGAGATAATTTCATGTCGGCTACCGAGGCGGCCGAGTATGGCATGATTGACAAGGTGCTCACCAGCCGCGCCTGAGTCGCCTGTCCATCCTAAAAGCGCCCGGACGGCCCGTCGTTCGGGCGCTTTGCTTTGTAGCGGCGAGATTTGTCAACTTTGCTCGTATTTCTGGTACGGCGTCGTGACGAATCGGATTTTCGCAGGTAATATCGAATCACTTACCCTCAAGACCCAGCTTCCTATGTCTGAAAAGAAATCCTCCAGCGGCGAAAAACTGCTTTACTGCTCATTTTGCGGCAAGAGCCAGCACGAGGTAAAGAAACTGATCGCCGGCCCTTCGGTGTTCATCTGCGACGAATGCATCGACCTCTGCAACGACATCATCCGGGACGAGGCGTCGAGCGTCGAGTCGGTTGCCGGTCCGAAATCGGACCTGCCGACGCCGCAGGAGATTTTCGAGCTGCTCGGGCAGTACGTGATCGGCCAGGAATCCGCCAAGCGCATCCTGTCGGTCGCCGTCTATAACCATTACAAGCGTCTCAAGCACCTCGGCAAGAAGGATGATGTCGAACTGGCGAAGAGCAACATCCTGCTGGTCGGCCCCACCGGTTCCGGCAAGACGCTGCTGGCGCAGACGCTGGCGCGCATGCTGAATGTTCCGTTCGTGATCGCCGATGCGACCACGCTGACCGAAGCCGGCTATGTCGGCGAAGACGTCGAAAACATCATCCAGAAACTGCTCCAGAACTGCAATTACGAAGTCGAAAAGGCGCAGAAGGGCATTGTCTACATCGACGAGATCGACAAGATCTCGCGCAAGTCGGACAACCCGTCGATCACGCGCGACGTATCCGGCGAGGGCGTGCAGCAGGCGCTGCTGAAACTGATCGAAGGCACGATGGCCTCGGTGCCGCCGCAGGGCGGCCGCAAGCACCCGAACCAGGATTTCGTGCAGATCGACACCACCAATATCATGTTCATCTGCGGCGGCGCGTTCGACGGATTGGCGAAAATCATTTCGAACCGCTCGGAGAAGAGCGGGATCGGATTCGCGGCCAGCGTCAAGAGCCAGGCCGAGCGCAATGCCAGCGAAGTGCTGCTGGATGCGGAGCCCGAAGACCTGATCAAGTTCGGCCTGATCCCCGAACTGGTGGGCCGCTTGCCGGTTGTTGCGACATTGAGTGAACTAAACGAAGATGCGCTGATCCAAATATTGCTTGAACCCAAGAATGCCCTGATCAAACAGTATGCGAAGCTGCTGCAGATGGAAGGGGCGGAACTGGAGGTTCGGCCGGCGGCCTTGCATGCGATCGCGAAGAAGGCGCTGGAACGCAAGACCGGTGCGCGCGGCCTGCGCTCGATCATCGAACATGCATTGCTGGACGTGATGTTCGAATTGCCGAACCAGCAGAACGTCGCGAAGGTGGTGATCGATGAAAACACGATCATCAACGGAGCAAAGCCGCTATTGATTTACCACGAGCAGCCGAAGGTGTCGGGAGCAAAGTAAGGAAACGCGCAAACGACAAGCTGACAAGACCGATCTTTTCCCAGAAGCAGTACAATTTGAACGACAGGGATCACTTCAGGCTTCCGCAGCAGGGCCACCCGAAGGCGACTTCGTGCGTGGCCCTTTTTGTTGGCGATTTTGTCGGACTGTGATTTTTGTTTCCGCTTGGACTTGAGTTTTGGACGGTTGCGCCAACATCATTAACAAGCATTTGAATAAGGTTCGCCATGACGACTTCTACAACATTTACCGAACACTCCCAACTGCCGTTGCTGCCGTTGCGGGACGTCGTTGTTTTCCCGCATATGGTGATACCGCTGTTCGTCGGTCGCCCCAAGTCGATCAAGGCACTCGAGGCGGCAATGGAACAGGGCAAGAGCATCATGCTCGCCGCGCAGAAGGCCGCGGCCAAGGACGAACCTTCCGCCGACGACATCTACGAAATCGGCTGCGTCGCCAATATCCTGCAGATGCTGAAACTCCCGGACGGTACCGTCAAGGTACTGGTCGAAGGAGCGCAGCGCGCGCGCATCCACAATATTACCGAACTCGACACGCATTTCGTGGCGGATCTGACGCCGATCGAGTCGGAAGCGGGCGACGAGTCCGAGGTCGAGGCGATGCGGCGCGCGATCGTGCAGCAGTTCGACCAGTACGTGAAACTGAACAAGAAGATTCCGCCGGAAATCCTCACCTCGCTGGCCGGTATCGACGACGCCGGTCGCCTTGCCGATACCATTGCCGCGCACCTGCCGCTGAAGCTGGAGCAGAAGCAGGTCATCCTGGAAATCTTCAACGTCGCCAAGCGTCACGAGCATCTGTTGGGGCAGCTCGAGGGCGAACTCGACATTCTGCAGGTCGAGAAGCGCATCCGCGGCCGCGTCAAGCGCCAGATGGAAAAATCGCAGCGCGAGTATTACCTGAACGAGCAGGTGAAGGCGATCCAGAAGGAACTGGGCGAAGGCGAAGAGGGTGCCGACCTGGAAGAGCTGGACAAGAAGATCATCGCCGCCAAGATGCCGAAGGAGGCGCGTGAAAAGGCGCAGTCCGAGTTGAAGAAACTGAAGCTGATGTCGCCGATGTCGGCCGAGGCAACCGTGGTGCGCAACTACATCGACACGTTGCTCAGCCTGCCGTGGAAGAAGAAGTCGAAAGTCAACAATGACCTGGCGAACGCGGAGCGCGTGCTCGAAGGCGATCACTACGGTCTGGAAAAGGTCAAGGAGCGGATCCTCGAATATCTCGCGGTCCAGCAGCGCGTCGACAAGGTCAAGGCGCCGATCCTGTGCCTGGTCGGCCCGCCCGGCGTCGGCAAGACCTCGCTCGGCCAGTCGATTGCGCGTGCGACCAACCGCAAGTTCGTGCGGATGGCGCTGGGCGGCGTGCGCGACGAAGCCGAGATCCGCGGCCATCGCCGCACCTATATCGGTTCGATGCCCGGCAAGATCCTGCAAAGCCTTGCGAAAACCGGGGTGCGCAATCCGCTGTTCCTGCTGGACGAGGTCGACAAGCTCGGGATGGACTTCCGTGGTGACCCCGCATCGGCGCTGCTCGAAGTGCTCGATCCGGAGCAGAACCATACGTTCTCCGACCATTACGTGGAGGTCGACTTCGATCTGTCCGACGTGATGTTCGTTGCCACGTCGAATTCGTATAACATTCCGCCGGCGCTGCTGGACCGGATGGAAGTGATCCGCCTGTCCGGTTATACGGAGGATGAAAAGACCAATATCGCGCAGCGTTACCTGCTGCCGAAGCAGATCGGCAACAACGGCCTGAAGGATGACGAGATCGCGGTGTCGGAATCCGCGATTCGCGACATCATCCGCTACTACACGCGGGAAGCCGGTGTTCGTTCGCTGGAGCGGGAGATCTCGAAGATCTGCCGCAAGGTGGTGAAGATGCTGCTGCTGAAGAAACAGGAGCGCAAGATCAACGTCAGCTCGAAGAATCTCGACAAGTTCCTCGGCGTGCGGCGCTTCGATTTCGGCATGGCGGAAAAGGAAAACCAGGTCGGACAGGTAGTCGGCCTCGCCTGGACCGAAGTCGGCGGCGATCTGTTGACGATCGAGGCGATGACGATGCCGGGCAAGGGCGACGTGATCCGTACCGGCACGCTGGGCGACGTGATGAAGGAATCGATCGAGGCGGCGCGCACCGTGGTGCGCAGCCGTGCGAAGCGGCTCGGCATCAAGAGCGAGGCGCTGAGCAAGAGCGACATCCACATCCACGTGCCGGAAGGGGCAACGCCGAAGGACGGTCCGTCCGCCGGTATCGCGATGACGACTGCGCTGGTGTCGGTGCTGACCGGGATCCCGGTGCGGGCGGATGTCGCGATGACCGGCGAGATCACGCTGCGCGGCGAAGTGCTGCCGATCGGTGGACTCAAGGAGAAACTGCTGGCGGCGCACCGCGGCGGCATCAAGATCGCGTTGATCCCCGAGCAGAACGTGAAGGACCTGGCGGACATCCCCGACAACGTGAAAAACAAGCTGGAAATCGTACCGGTGCGCTGGATCGACAAGGTGCTGGAAGTCGCGCTCGAGCGGCAGCCGGTGCCGCTGCCGGACGACCAGGCGCCGGTGGACACCGCGGTAACGCAGGGAAGCGGGCAGGCCGATCCGAACGTCGTCAAGCATTGATCCGGCATTTGTCGGCAAGGCGCTCCGCGGAGCGCCTTTTTTTATGCCGCTCAAAACCCACGATGCGGCGGAAAAGCGCGCGGATACTGGGTTTTGCTTCGGGAAACCGCTTGACACAAGGCTTTGCGACTTGTTTAATACGTGCTGCAGAAAATTTCTTCTCTGCATTTCATGAGCGATGCGCTATCAAGAACAGCAACAAGCGCCGCAATGAAATCTAATCTTTTTGAGGGGGCGTCAGTGAACAAAACTGAACTAATCGATCACATTGCCGGAGCCGCGGATATTTCCAAGGCAGCAGCCACGCGCGCAGTTGACGCGCTGATCGGCGCAGTCAAGACCACGTTGAAAAAGAACGGAAGCGTGACCCTGGTCGGCTTCGGCACCTTTTCCGTCGGCAAGCGCGCCGCCCGCACCGGCCGCAATCCGCGCACCGGCGATGCGATCAAGATCAAGGCTGCCAAGGTGCCGAAATTCAGGCCCGGCAAGGCGCTCAAGGATGCAGTTAACTAGTGCATCTGAAACAAAGATGTTGTAGAATCCTGTTTTTTACGACGTGGTGACAAACGTCTGAAAATTTTGGCTGGCTAGCGTGGATCGGGGTGCTTAGCTCAGTTGGTAGAGCGGCGCCCTTACAAGGCGTAGGTCGGGAGTTCGAGCCTCTCAGCACCCACCAAGTCAGCCAGGCATCATGCAGGAAAGTTCAGGAGTGGTAGTTCAGTCGGTTAGAATACCGGCCTGTCACGCCGGGGGTCGCGGGTTCGAGTCCCGTCCACTCCGCCAAAATCAAAAAGGCGAACGCGAGTTCGCCTTTTTTCATATGCGATGCGGCTTTCGATCGTCTATCGGTTTGGACACCGATCGGTTTCGACACCCTATGTGCCTGCCGGGGCCGCGCGCTCGCAATCCGTCTGTTGAGTAGGTTTTGCCATGTTTGATTTTATCCGCACGCATCAACGCCTGATGCAGCTCTTGCTGCTGCTGCTCATCGTTCCATCGTTCACCTTCCTCGGCATCCAGGGCTATTCGAGTTTCCGGGAGCATGAAAGCGCGGTCGCAAAGGTGGGACGGCAATCGATCACGCAACAGGAGTGGGATGCCGCGCAGCGTACCCAGCTGGAGCGCCTGCGGCGGATGTTCGGGGGCCAGTTCGACCAGAAGATGTTCGATACCCCGGAAGCGCGCCGCGCGGTGCTCGATAACCTGATCACGCAGCGCGTGATTGCGGAACAGGCGGTACGTCGGCACCTGACGGTATCCGACCGGGCATTGCAGGAGAACATCCTTGCCATACCGGGGTTGGTGGGACCGGACGGGAAGTTCGACGTCGAGCATTACCGGTCGCTTTTGGCGATGCAGGGGATGACCGAAACTTCCTATGAGGCAGGATTGCGGCGCGATCTCGCGCTGCAACAGGTCACCAGCGCAGTGCAGGATACCGCCTTCATTCCGAAAACCGTGGCCGAGCGCCTGTCCGACCTGAGCGCGCAGGAACGCACGGTCCAGGAGCTGCTGTTCAAGCCTTCCGATTTTGCTTCGCAGGCCAAGGCAAGCGACGACATGCTGAAGGCATACTACGACAAGAACATCCGCCGCTTTGAAGTACCGGAACAGGTCAAGGCGCAATACGTGGTGCTGAGCCTGGATGCGCTGGCGGCCCAGATTTCGGTCAGCGATGCCGACGCCAAGGCTTACTACGAGCAGAACGCGAAACAGTACCAGGTGGCGGAGCAGCGGCGCGCGCGCCATATCCTGATCAAGGTGCCGAAGGATGCTTCCGATGCAGCGCGGGCGGCCGCGAAAGCCAAGGCCGAGAAGGTGCTCGCCGAGGTGCGCAAGAATCCGGCGGATTTCGCTCAACTGGCGAAGAAGTATTCGGACGATCCCTCGGCGCAGGAAGGTGGCGATCTCGGCTTCTTCGGCCCGGGCGCGATGGTCAAGCCGTTCGAGGACGCAGCCTTCAAGCTGAAGAAGGACGAGATCAGCGGCCTGGTCAAGACCGAGTACGGCTACCACATCATCCAGGTAACCGACATCAAGCCGGCGAAGGCACAGCCGTTTGATGAAGTGAAAGACGAAATCAAGGCTAGCATCAAGAAGCAGCAGGCTGCGAGGAAGTATGCGGAAGCGGCCGACCAGTTCGGAAATATCGTGTACGAGCAGGCCGACAGTCTGCAGCCGGTGGCCGACAAACTCGGCTTGAAGGTCGAAACCGTGGCCGGACTCACGCGCACGCCGAATCCGGCGCTGGGAAAGAGCGCGCCTTTCAATCAAACGAAATTCCTGAACGCGATCTTTTCGGATGACGCCGTCAAGGGCAAGCACAATACCGATGCAATCGAAGTCGGGCCGAACACGCTCATTGCAGGGCGCGTGCTCGAATACAAGCCTGTGACCAAGCGTCCGTTCGATGAAGTCAAGACAATGGTGCGGCAGGAAGTGCTGCAAAACCAGGAAGATGCGCTGGCCGACAAGGCTGGCAAGGACAAGCTGGCGGCATTGAAGGCGGGTGGCGAGGCGACGGGCTTCGGCGATGAGAAAACCGTGTCCCGCTCCAAGCCTGACGGCATTGGCGGTGCTGCGTTCGAAGCGGTGATGAAAGCCGATGCAAGCAAGCTGCCTGTCTATGTGGGCGCCGATCTCGGCGACGGCGGGTATGCGGTGTACCGCATCGTCAAGGTGGCGCAACCGGCCGACCGTGATGAAGCGCGGCGCAATGCCGAGCGGCGGCAGATTGAAAACGTGCTGGCCCAGGAAGAAACGCATGCCTATCTGCAAGCCTTGAAGAAGAAGGCGAAAGTGGAAATCCTGGTCCATCCGAAGGCTGGCAGTGACGCGGACGGCAGCAACGCCTACTGACGCAGTTCGTATTTCCCCTCCGGGCGCAAATGCCCGGTTCGGGCAACGGGATATCGCTTTATTGCCGCTTTTATTGTCCTCTGAGGCCGGCTTCTTCCTATACCGCCAGCCTGACCGGCTCCGAAGCGATGTTTCGCTCCATGTTCCGCGCTCAGCGAGCCAGGAGTTTGCGCAGCGATGGCCAGACGTTGTCGAGCATGATCGGCTGGGCTTGCGCAACCGGATGCAACTGGTCCGCCTGGAACAGCTGCGGCTTGCTGGCGACGCCTTCGAGCAGGAACGGCACCAGCGGCGTTTTCGTTTCATGGGCGACCAAGCCGAAGGTGGCAGCGAATTTTTGCGCATAGGCGCTGCCGTAGTTGGGAGGTATTTGCATGCCGATCAACAATACCGCCGCATGTGCCTGCCGCGCCTCCTGGATCATTGCCCGAAGATTGGCTTCCATCTCGGCCAGCGGCAATCCGCGCAATCCATCATTGGCCCCCAGTTCGATCACTACCAGCGACGGATGATATTGCTTGAGCAGTGACGGCAGGCGCGTCCTGCCGCCACTGGTCGTCTCGCCGCTGATGCTGGCATTGACGACGTGCACGTCGATCCCGGATTGCGCCAACCGTTGTTGCAGCAGCTCGACCCAGCCGCTCCCTCGCGGCAGCCCGTATTCGGCCGACAGGCTGTCGCCCAGCACGAGCACGGGTTTTGATGCAGAATAGGCGCAGGCCGCGAACAACAGCAGCACGAGTGCGGCGACCGCCTGCCTTACCCTTCCCACTGTCCAAAACGTATCCTTCATGTCCGATCCTTCCTCGCAGGATGTTGCGATTGAAGCCGTTCACTTGAGCAAACGCGTCGTCGATGCGTCCGGCGAGCTTGCGATACTGACCGATATCGATTTTAGCGTGGGCACCGGCGAAACGCTGGCCATCGTCGGCGCCTCGGGGTCGGGCAAGTCGACCTTGCTGGGTTTGCTGGCGGGGCTCGACATGCCTACGGCCGGCACCGTGAAAATCGATGGCATCGATATTTTTGCGCTGGATGAAGACGGGCGCGCTGCGCTGCGTCAGGCCAAACTGGGTTTCGTATTCCAGTCGTTTCAATTGCTGGCGCACCTGACTGCCCTGGAAAATGTGATGTTGCCGCTGGAGCTGCGCCGCGAGCAGGAGGCACGCGAGAAGGCGACCGCGATGCTGGGCCGTGTCGGCTTGGCGAGCCGGCTCAAGCATTACCCGAAATACCTGTCCGGCGGCGAGCAGCAGCGGGTAGCGCTTGCCCGCGCATTCGTGGCGGCACCGCCCTTGCTATTCGCGGATGAGCCGACCGGCAGCCTGGATGCGGCGACCGGCGAAGCGGTCATCGAACTGATGTTCGAGCTGAACCGGGAAAGGCGTTCGACGCTGGTGCTGGTTACCCATGATCCAGGAATCGCCGACCGTTGTGGCCGTACCGTGACGATATCCGCCGGGCGCCTGGCCTGAACGGCCGTAACAGTTTCCGCCTGGCGAAGTCATCCGCCGGTAATTTCGCCCGGTCTCGCCGGAAGGCTCAATGCACGGGATTGCGGCGACGATCGGCTCGCTCGCCGATCAGGCGGTTCAAGATGTTGCGGATTGCCGATGGCAGTTCCGATGCGAGCAGGCCGATCGGCCCGACTCCCCGGCCTCCCAGTTCCTCGGCCGCATATCCGTGCAGCCATACCGCTCCCAGTGCCGCCTGCCAGGCAGGCCAAGACTGCGCAAGCAGTGCGCCACACACTCCAGCCAGCACGTCGCCGGTTCCGCTAGTAGCGAGTGCAGGATTGCCGGTAGGATTCACTGCTATTAGCCCTCCCGGCTGCGCAATGATGGTTCCCGAGCCCTTCAGGATCGCCATCGCGTTGAAACGCTCGGCCAGCGCACGCGCGGCGGCGGCGCGATCTGCCTGTACCTGCTTCGCCGAGGTGCCGAGCAGGCGCGCGGCTTCCAGCGGGTGCGGCGTGAGCAGCGTCGGCGCTACGCGGCCAGCAAGGCGCTGTTGCAGCGCCGGATCGGCGGCAATCAGGTTGAGCGCATCGGCATCGAGTACCACAGGATTGGCAGCGTCGAGTATCTTGGCCAGCAATGCGGCCGCAGCGTTCGACATTCCGAGCCCGGGGCCGGCGACGACTACGGCATCGCCGAATTCGATATCGTCGGCACGCCGGCACATCAATTCAGGCTGCGCGCTGTCATAGCATGGCGCTTCCCCGATGAAGGCCGCGAATACCTTTCCGGCGCCGCTGGTGGCTGCCGCACGCGCCGCCAGGAGTACGGCACCCGCCATGCCGTGCGCGCCGCCGGCGACGATCACGTTGCCGTAGCTGCCCTTGTGCGAATTATGGGCGCGCGGCTTCAGGCTGTCGGCAAACAGCGCGGGCGCATTCAGTTGCGCCGATGCGGATACCCGTAGGCGGGGATCGATATCGAGCGCCGCTACCCGGACTTCTTTGGCATGGTCGCGGCCGTCACCGGTGTACAGCCCCGGCTTGTTGCCGATAAAGGTAAGGGTATGGGTTGCCTGCACCGCGATGCCGTGTTCGCCGACAATATTGCCGGTGTCCGCATCGAGCCCGCTCGGCACATCCAGTGCAAGCAGCGGGCAGGGCAGCGCATTCACCGCTTCCACCACCTGCCGCAGCGGCGGCGCGATCGCGCGCACCAGACCGATGCCGAACAGTCCATCGATCACGAGCGCCCAATCGCACGACGTGATTTCCGGCAGCGGATTTCCGGTTTCCGGGAAATGCACGCCGGCAGCGCGCGCATGCTCGAGCGCGAGGCGGGAATCCGGAGATTGCCGGGTTGGGTCTGCGAACAGAAGCGCACTGACCTGCATGCCGGCCGCGGCTAGCCCGGCGGCTGACAGCAACGCATCGCCGCCGTTATTGCCCGGACCTGCAAGCACCAGTACCCGTTGTCCACACTGGGCGAGCAGGATTTCCAGCGCAAAATCCGCAGCGGCCCGACCCGCCCTCTGCATCAGCGTAAATGGCGGCAATGCTGCTTGCGCGGCCTGCTCGATCGCGCGGATTTCCGCGACGGTGTAAAGAAATTCCGGAGCCGACATGGCGTGTCTCCTGTGAACTGCCGCTGCACAAACGGGATTGCCGAACTATCCGGCATTGGCGCATTGTATGCCTGGCGACCGATGCCCTGCATTCAAGGCAGCGCAAGTCCAATCACATGATCGGCGATCGCCAGCGAGGCGGTCAGTCCGGGCGACTCGATGCCATACAAACCCAGGTAATGCGGACTGCCGTGGCGCGCGAACAGGAAATCGGCGGCCGGGCTGCCGGCCGCTCCCAACTTGGGCCTGGCGCCGGAATAGGCCGGTGCCAGCGCGTGGTCCGGCAGCGCAGGCCAGTACGCGCGTATTTCGCGGTAAAACTTGTCGGCGCGGCGCGGGTCGACGCTGTAGTCGATTTCGCCGTCGACTTGCTCCAGCCATTCCACGTCGGGACCGAAGCGCGCCTGTCCACCGAGATCCAGCGTCAGGTGCACCCCCAGCCCGCCGGGTTCCGGCACCGGATAGATCAGGTGAGAAAACGGGGCTTTCGCCGCAAGCGAATAGTAGTTTCCCTTGGCGAAGCCGGGAACCGGAATGCTGCTGCGGTCCAGCCCTTCGATCGTGCCGGCAGTGTGAGGCGCCCATAGCCCGGCGCAATTGACGACGAGGTCGGCCTGGAGTTCGATTTGCGCGCCATCTCCCGAGCGTACCGTCAGCACGATGCCGTTTTCCTGTACGGTGCCGCCGGTGACGGCGCTATCGAACGCAAACAGTGCACCGTGACGCTCGGCGTCGCCCTGCAACGCCAGCATGTACGCATGGCTGTCGATGATGCCGGTGTTCGGAGACCAGAGCGCGGCGACGCAGGACAATGCCGGCTCCAGCGCGACGGCTTCGGCGCCATCGAGCGCAACGATTTCACTGCAGCCGTTGGCCCGTGCCTGGGAAAGGATCGCGGCGAGCTTCTCCTGCTGCGCAGTCGCGGTCGCCACCACCAGCTTGCCGCAGCGTCGATGGGGAATCGCATGTTCGTCGCAGTATTCGTACAAACGGTCGCGGCCTTCGACGCATAGCCGCGCCTTCAGGCTGCCGCTCGGGTAGTACAGCCCGGCGTGGATGACTTCACTGTTGCGGGAACTGGTCTCCATTCCGATTGCCGGGTGGCGTTCAACCACGATCACTTCGCGGCCCCGGGCGGCGATGGCTCGTGCTACCGCCAGTCCGACCACGCCGGCGCCGATTATTACGCAGTCAATCTTATCCATATCGTGAGAGGGTAAGCCCATCGATGTCGATGTCCGGTGCATGCCCGGAGATGATATCCGCCAGCAGCTTGCCGGCGCCGGCGGCGGCGGTCCAGCCGGCAGCGCCGTGGCCGATGTTCAGGTAGACGTTGCGCGCCGGCGTGGCGCCGAGCAATGGCGGGCCGTCCGGCAGCATCGGACGGGGGCCGCACCAGAAGTTGGCCTTGATGTAGTTGGCCGCATGGGGAAACCAGTCGTTGCCGACCTTCGCCAGTGTGCGCAACGCGCGCTGCTGCAACTCGCTTGCGGTCGATCCGATTTCCGCCATGCCGGCCAGCCGCAGGCGGTTGCCGATGCGGGTTATCGCCACCTGGTAGGTTTCGTCGAAGACCGCGGCCTGCGGCGCGCGGTCGAAGTCGCGAATCGGGGCTGTTGCCGAATAACCGTTCACCGGATGCAGCGGCAACCTGATGCCGAGCGGCTGGAGCAGGCGCGCGCTGTCGTTGCCGGCTGCGACCACGACCGCATCGGCCGGGAATTTGGACCCGTCGACGTCCAGCATCACGCCGCCGGCGACTACTTCGATTGCCTGCACGTTACTGGTGAAATGGAAGTGGACGCCGGCCGCGTCCGCGACGTGGCGCAAGCGGCGCGCAAACAGCGGGCAATTTCCCGCTTCGTCCTGGGGCAGGTAAACCGCGGCTGCAAGCGGCGTGTCGGCGGCCAGGCCAGGTTCGACCGCGCGCGCCTGGTCCGGGTCAAGCAACCTGTGCGCGATGCCGTTCTCTTCCAGCAGCGCGATTGCCGGCTGCGCTGCCTTGAACTCGCTTTCGCTTCGAAACAGCTGCAGCACTCCGTTGGTCTGCTCGTAGTCGAGCTGGTGCATGTCGCGCAGCTCTCGCATCAGGTCCTGGCTGTACGAGGCCAAGCGCTGCATGCGGCTGCGGTTGACCCGGTAGCGCTCCGGTTCGCATTCATTCAGCCAGCGCCTGATCCAGCGCCAGGTGGCGCGGTCGAGCGTCGGATGGACGATCACCGGGGTTTCGGCGCGCAGCAGGTGCGACAGGATCTTGCGCGGCATTCCGGGCTGTGCCCATGGCGTCGCATAACCGGCGCCCGTGATGCCGGCGGTACAGAAGCTCGCCTCCTGACCGACATTGTGATGCCGTTCGATCACCACCACTTCATGTCCCGCCCGTGCCAGAAAGTAGGCGGTGCAGACGCCCGCTGCGCCACCGCCTACCACTGCAATCTGCTTTTGTGTCACTTGTATAACCTGTAATTGCTTGTTGATTCACGTCGAACTGCTTCAACCACAGGTTCGGCGCCGCGCGAATGCCGGGCGTTTGCAGCGGAACAGGGGAGGGCCGGCATGCGTATGGATTCGCTGGCTGTAATGATAGACCAGCGGCCACAAGCATGGTTCGACATCGTCATTGTATTCCCACGCCGCGGCCGCCGGTACATGCGTGTGCGTCAATTCGCCCCGGTGCAGGGACCGGCGTAGCCGGGCAGACTGCTCGCTTCCGGCTGGCAGGCCAATTTTTCCGCCGTTTCCAGCGCAGACAGCAGATGCAGCGCATCGATCGTTTGCCATCCCATACGTGCGCCGAAATAGCGAGCCCATTCGAATTCCATGAAGTACGCGTCGGTTCGCTTGAAGTAGCCGGCGCGCTCGGCGTACGAGGCGAGCGAGCGGTAGGGGTCATTCACCATGTCGCGAAGATGCACCGGCAGTTCCGAGGGCGAAATCGGCCTTCCTTTCGCATCGTAGAGATAGACCCAGTGGCGGGCGCGCATCGCGGCCCAGAAAGTGGGCGGACTGGCGAACCGGCCGATCACCCTTGCCACCACGCGATCGGCTCCAAGCCGCAGCAGCATGCTGGCGAAGTGATGGCCGTCGGTCAGATAGAAAGTGCCGTCCGGCCCCTGTACCACCGGGATCGGCCGCCTGCGCGTGAGGGCGATGAAGCTGGTGCCGGGTGCCATCCGCTTCGCCCGCTCCTCGACCTCGATCACGCCGATTGCCGACTGGGTGGGATGAAGCGCATCGAGGCCGATCTCGCACACCGCGCCTATCGGGATCGTACGGCTGCAGGGAGGCTCGGCCGCGGCGGGCGCCGCAATCCATGAGAGCAGAAGCAGGGCGGCGACGCGACGCAACGGCTCCAGCGTTCGAAAGGGCGCGGCAAATCGGATGGACATGGGGGCGGAATCCTTCTGGCGGAAAAACCGGATCATACCGGTTCCCGTGTGTTGCGGCGGTTTGACAAGCGGCGGAAATTCTTGCTCTGTGGCACTGACACGATTAAAGTGAATTCACTACGTAATGCTACTGATTGCGCATTGCGTAGTTGTACGCTTGCCGGTCGCCGCTGCTGCAAGGATACTGGGTGCCGATGGCGATCAGATAGACATCGAATCAAACGATGCGGATTCGCCATCAAAACAATGTCAATCAAGGAGAGACCAAATGACCAAACTGTTCAAGGGACTGGTGTTCGCATTGTTCGCGCTGGCGCTGAGCGGCAGCGCTTCGGCTGCCGATCGGGGTTCCGCCGACGAAGCGATCGCAATGGTGAAAAAAGCGGCCGCCTACATGCGGGAGAACGGCAATGACAAGGCTTTCGCGGCAATCGGAGACACGTCGAACAAGGCCTTTCACGATCGCGACCTGTATATCTTCGTATACGACATGAAAGGCTATGACGTCGCGCACGGGAACAATCCGAAAATGGTCGGCAAGAACCTGCTCGACATGAAGGATAGCGACGGCAAGGCAATCATTCGCAGTTTCATTGATGTGGCCAAGACCAAGGGCTCCGGTTGGGTCGACTACAAATGGCCCAATCCGGTGACGAAGGCGGTGGAATCGAAATCGGCTTATATCGAGAAGGTCGGCGACCTGATCGTCGGTTGCGGTATCTATCACAAGTAAAGTAGAAAACAACAAGAGCGGCGCGGGCCAGGCAGGTCCGCGCCGCTTTTTTTATTGTTGCAGCAACCTGTTTTCGACGGCACGCGCGACGGCAAGAACCTTGCGGTCCGACATGGCGGGGCCGGCGACCGTCAATCCCACCGGCAGCGAGCCGGGAGCTTGGCAGGGCAGCGAGACCGCGCAGCCGTCCAGCAGGTTGATGATCGACGGATTGCGAAGCAGCAGCGCATTGATGCGGAAGAACTGCTCCTCCGACGCTTCCAGTTCCTCGATCGGCGGCGCGACGATCGGCACGGTCGGCATCAGCAGCGAATCGAACGGTCCGAGCGCCTGTTCCATCCGCGCGATCCAGTCCGCGCGCAGCCGATGCATGTCGATATAGTCGGCGGCGCTCATCGTGGCGCCCATCTTGATCCGCCTGGCAACCCGGAAATCGTATTCGCCTTCGCGCTTGTTCAACAAGCTGCGGTGCCAGGCATAGGCTTCGGCCGGGGAAAACCGGTTGAGGTCGGCCGCTTCAACCAGCAGGCCGAACGAGACGTCGATGATCTTCGCGCCCGCCGCCGACAGTTTCGACAGTGCCGCGGCAAACGCAGCTGCCACCTGGGGGTCCAGGTTGTTCAGTGCCACGCTGCCGGGCACCGCAAGGCGCAACCCTGCCAGCGGCAGTTCCGGGATGGATAATGCCTGGTCGGCAATGATGCTGTCGACCAGGATGCTGTCGTCGACCGAACGCGTCATTGCGCAGATCGTATCCAGCGTGGTGGAGAGCGGAATGGTGCCGGTGGTCGGCACGCGGCGCGCGGTCGGCTTGAAACCGACAATCCCGCACAGCGCAGCTGGAATCCGGATCGAACCGCCGGTGTCGGAACCGATGCCCGCCACGCACAGGCCGGTAGCCACCGACACCGCCGCGCCGGACGAGGATCCGCCTGGAATCCTCGCGATTTTTTGATCGGCCGGATTGGCGGGCGTGCCGTAGTGCGGATTCAGGCCGACGCCGGAAAACGCGAACTCGGTCATGTTGGTCTTGCCGACGATGGCGGCGCCGGCAATGCGCAGGCGCTTGATCACCGGTGCATCCGCCTTTGCCGGCGCCGCGTCGCGCAGCACGGTCGAACCGGCCAGCGTAGTTTCCCCGGCAATGTCGATCAGGTCCTTCACCGATACCGGCAAGCCGGCCAGCGGCGAGATTTCGATGCCGGCAGCAAGCATCGCATCCGCGTGTTCGCCGGCGGCGCGCGCCGCATCCGGATACAGGCGCGTAAAGACCGAGGCGGACTTTTCCGCTTCATCGAGACAGACGTCGACCAGCGCGCGCCGCGAATAGCGTCCAAGCGCAACAATCGATTTGGAAACGAGAGGGTTCATGCGACAATCGCCGGCTGGTTGAATTCAACAAAGATAGCATAACGGAATGGCTTCGACGAAGCGTTTCACGGGGCTTGGCGGCGCCCGCCGGTCGCTGCCCGGAACCGGCGGTTCTGCGTCGGCCCCGGCGCTGGTCGTGCCATTGTGGCTGGTATGGCTGGCGGCGCTGGTTTTCGTCTTCGGCACGCTCGGCAGCTTCGGCATATCCGACAACAATGAAGGGCTGTACGCGGAGGTTCCGCGTGAAATGCTGACGTCCGCCGACTGGCGGATGTGGGTAATTCCTCATCTGAACGGCTTGCCTTACATGGAAAAGCCGCCGCTGCTGTATTGGCTGACCGCGTTGTCGTTCTCGTTGTTTGGCCAGACGGAATGGGCGGCACGGCTGGTGCCGGCGCTGTCGACCTTGGGCTGCGTCGGGATGCTGCTGCGCTTCGGCAGCATGCTGGACCGCCAGCGGGCGGGGCGGATGGCGGCCCTGATGTTCGTCAGCGGCACCGGGGTGATGGTGATGTCGCATGTGCTGATGTTCGACATGCTGCTGACCGCGTTGCTGGCGGCGGCACTGATGCTTGCCTGGTTCTACCGCCGCGGGGGACGTCCGGCGACGATTCGTTGGGCCTACGTCTTTCTCGCGCTGGCGGTGCTTGCCAAGGGCGTCGTCGCGGTCGCGCTGTTCGGCCTGGCGATGTTCGTGTACCAGCTGTTCGACAGCCGCTCGCTGCACGATTTCCTGAACGGTTGTGCGTTATGGCTCGAGCCACGCGCGCTGTTGCTGTTCGCCGCCGTGGCTGCGCCCTGGCATATCGCCGCCGCTTTTCTCGAACCTGCATTCGCCTGGTTTTATTTCATCAATGAGCACGTGTTGCGCTTCCTTGGGCGCCGCATACCGCACGACTACTACGGCGGCGCATGGTGGTATTACCTGCCGCGCATGGTGATCTACCTGTTCCCGTGGCCGTTTCTGCTGGCCGGCATGCCGGCCAGCCGGCCGGAACCGGATGCCGGCACGGTGTCGCTCAGGCGCTTTCTGCTGGCGTCATGGCTGGCGCCCTTGCTGTTTTTCTCACTGTCGAGCGCCAAAGCGAATTACTATCCGGTGATGGGGGTGCCGTTCGCCGCGTTTCACCTGGCCCTGGCACTGGAGCAGCGAAACTTCTTCGGATCCCGCGCGCGAGCACTGCCGGGAGTGGCGCTGGCGGCGCTGGCATCGGTTTTGTGTCTGATCGTCGCACATCGCACGGATGATCCGGCACGCGCGGTCACGCTGCTCGGGCTGTCGCAGAAACAGTTCCTGTTCGGACTGTTCGCCGGCATCGGCCTGCTGGCTGCGCTAGCCGCTCTATGGGCAAAGCGGGTAGAGCGCATCGGGGTGCAGGCCTACCTGGTGTTGCCGCTATGGATCGCCGCGGCGCTGGTGGCGGCGCTGCAGGCAATGGAACCGAATATCTCGAGCCGTACGATGGCCCGCTTCCTGCAAAGCGAATTGCCGGGCCGGGAGGTTTACCTGTACCGCAATTTCGAAGAACTGTCGTCATTGCCGTTTTACCTGAAGCGCACGCTGCCGGTGGTCGACACGCGCAGCAGCGACCTGTACTGGGGCAACAGGCTGCAGCCGAACCGGATACTGATTTCCGTGGATATGTTCCGGCACGAGGTGGCCGCCCATCCGGCTGCCGTAGTGGTGATGCAAGGGCAACTGGACGGGTTCCGCGCGGCCGGACTGGCGGCTCTCTTCGGCGGCGAAAAACGGATCGGCGATTCGACGGTTTTCTTCAACTGACGCCCGGCCGACTGTCGCCGTTGGCAGGCTGGCACCAGGCCGGCTCCGGTATAATCGCGGTTTCTGATCCAACCGCGGCCCGCCGATGCGCACGGCGCCGCTCCTATCTCTTGACCGCCATGTTGATTCTGCCGGGCTCCAACGCCCTGTCCGCATTCCGTACCCAGCGCCTTTTGTCCCAATTGCAAGCAGTCGATCCGGCCATTACAGGCATTGGCGCGCGCTTCCTGCACTTCATCGATGCGCCTGCCGCGCTCGGCGCGGACGAGGTTGCCCGACTCGAGGCGCTGCTGACCTACGGCGATCCGTACCAGGGGAACGAGGCGGGCGAGCGTTTCGTCGTGATTCCGCGCTTCGGCACGATTTCGCCTTGGGCCAGCAAGGCAACCGATATCGTGCACAACTGCGGGCTGGACGGTATCCACCGGGTGGAGCGCGGTATTGCATATTACGTGCAAGTGAAAGCCGGCTTGCTGGGCGGCGCCAGGAAGCTGGCGGAAGCGGTGCAGGCGCAGGTGGCGGCCTTGCTGCACGATCGGATGACCGAAACCGTGCTGCGCGATGCGCAGGACGCGGCGGCGCTGTTCGGCGAGCTGGAAGCGAAACCGCTGGAATTCGTCGACGTGCTGGCCGGTGGCCGGAATGCGCTGGTGCGGGCCAACACGGAGCTCGGTCTGGCGCTTTCGGACGACGAGATCGACTACCTGCTCGATGCCTTCACCCGGCAGCAGCGCAATCCGACCGATGTCGAACTGATGATGTTCGCGCAGGCCAACAGCGAACACTGCCGGCACAAGATTTTCAATGCCGACTGGACCATCGACGGCCAGCCGCAGGACATGTCGCTGTTCGCGATGATCCGCAATACGCACCGCCTGCAGCCCAGGGGCACGGTGGTCGCGTACAGCGACAATTCATCGGTGATCGAAGGCGCCACCGTGGCGCGCTTCTATCCGCGCGGCGCGCAGAACGGAAACGTGTACCAGGCTTCGGACGAGCTGACTCATATCCTGATGAAGGTGGAAACGCACAATCACCCGACCGCGATTTCGCCGTTTCCCGGCGCCTCCACCGGGGCCGGCGGCGAGATCCGGGACGAGGGTGCGACCGGACGCGGCGCCAAGCCGAAAGCGGGCCTGACCGGCTTTACCGTTTCCAACCTGATGCTGACGCACGCGGTGCAGCCCTGGGAAAACGCGCGCGATGTCACGCAGCCGCTCGCCGCGCGCGAGGCCCACGGCCAGTGCGGCATCGTCGGCAAGCCGGAGCGCATTGCGTCGCCGCTGCAGATCATGATCGACGGCCCGCTCGGCGGCGCCGCGTTCAACAACGAGTTCGGCCGGCCCAACCTGGCCGGCTACTTCCGCAGCTATGAGCAAAATGTCGGCGGCACCGTGTTCGGCTACCACAAGCCGATCATGATTGCCGGGGGCATGGGAAATATCTCGGCCAAACATACCCGCAAGCACGCGCTGCCGGCCGGCAGCCTGCTGGTGCAGCTGGGCGGCCCCGGAATGCGGATCGGGATGGGCGGCGGCGCAGCGTCGTCAATGGCGACCGGCACCAATACCGCCGACCTGGATTTCGACTCGGTGCAGCGCGGCAACCCGGAAATGGAGCGGCGCGCGCAGGAAGTGATCAATGCCTGCTGGGCGATGGGCGACGATAACCTGATCCTGTCGATCCACGACGTCGGCGCCGGCGGCCTGTCGAACGCGTTTCCGGAGCTGACCAATGATGCCGGCCGCGGCGCAATATTCAATCTGCGCGAGGTGCCGCTGGAAGAGAGCGGCCTGGCGCCCAGGGAAATCTGGAGCAACGAATCGCAGGAGCGCTACGTGCTTGCGATCGCTCCGGAAAGCCTGGAGCAGTTCCGTGCGCTGTGCGAGCGCGAGCGCTGCCCGTTCGCGGTGGTCGGCACCGCCACCGAGGAACGCCAGTTGAAGGTGATCGACCCGGCGCATGACAACAGCCCGGTCGACATGCCGATGGATGTCCTGCTGGGCAAGCCGCCGAAGATGCATCGCGACGTTACCCATGCCGCGAGCGATTTCCCGCCGGTCGACCTGACCGGCATCGATTTGCTGGAAGCCGCGCAGCGCGTGCTGCGCCTGCCGACGGTGGCGGACAAATCATTCCTGATCACGATCGGCGACCGCACGGTCGGCGCGATGACGGTGCGCGACCAGATGGTGGGTCCGTGGCAGGTGCCGGTGGCCGATTGCGCGGTCACCGCGATGAGTTTTGAAGGCTACCGCGGCGAGGCGATGGCCATGGGCGAGCGCACGCCGCTGGCGGTGGTGAATGCGGCCGCATCCGGCCGGATCGCCGTGGGCGAGGCGATCACCAACATCGCCGCCGCTCCGATTGCGGACATTTCCGACATCAAGCTGTCCGCCAACTGGATGGCGGCATGCGGCCAGCCCGGCCAGGACGCGGCCTTGTTCGATACCGTGAAGGCGGTCGGCATGGAACTGTGCCCGGCACTCGGCATCAGCATCCCGGTCGGCAAGGATTCGTTGTCGATGCGTACCACCTGGCGCGACGAAGAGGGTGACAAATCGGTGGTGTCGCCGGTGTCGCTGATCGTGTCGGCGTTCGCGCCGGTCACCGACGTGCGGGGCACGCTGACTCCGCAACTGCGCACCGATGCCGGCGACACCGCGCTGATCCTGGTCGATCTCGGGCGAGGCCGCAACCGGATGGGCGCGTCGGCCTTGTCGCAGGTGATGCAGCAGCTCGGCAACGAGGTGCCGGATGTCGACCAGGCCGAGGATCTGAAGGCATTCTTCGCGGCGATCCAGCAACTGAACGGCGAGGGCCGGCTGCTGGCTTACCACGACCGCTCGGACGGTGGCTTGTTCGTCACGCTGTGCGAAATGGCGTTTGCCGGCCATTGCGGGGTATCGGTGAATCTCGACATTCTCACGCTGGAAGGCGAGCATGCCTCGGACTGGGGCGATTCGAAGAACTGGGCCGGCCAGGTGGCGGAACGGCGCAACGAGCTGACCTTGCGCGCGCTGTTCAGCGAGGAGCTGGGAGCGGTGCTGCAGGTGCGCGCGGAGGAAAAGTCGGAAGCGATGAATGTGTTGCGCAGCCATGGACTCGGCGCCTGCAGCCATATCATCGGCAAGCCGAACGAGCGCGATGCGATCGAGTTCATGCGCGACGCGAAGATGATCTTCAACCAGCCGCGCACCGAACTGCAGCGGCTGTGGAGCGAAACCAGTTGGCGCATCGCTCGCCTGCGCGACAATCCGGCGTGCGCCGACGCCGAATACGACCGCATTCTCGATGCCGGCGATCCCGGCATTACGCCGAAGCTGACTTTCGACCTGCAGCTCGATGTCGCGGCGCCGTTCATCGCGACCGGCGTCAGACCGAAGGTCGCGATCCTGCGCGAGCAGGGCGTCAATTCGCATGTCGAAACCGCCTACGTGATGCACCAGTCCGGCTTTACCGCAGTCGATGTGCACATGAGCGACCTGATCGCCGGGCGCGCCAGCCTGGACGACTTCAAGGGTTTCATCGCGGTCGGCGGTTTTTCGTATGGCGACGTGCTTGGCGCCGGCGAGGGCTGGGCCAAGACCATCCTGTTCAATGCGAAGCTGGCCGACCGGTTTGCCGCCTTCTTCAACCGTGCCGACACCTTCGCGCTCGGCATCTGCAACGGCTGCCAGATGATGAGCAACCTGAAATCGATCATCCCCGGCGCCCAGGCCTGGCCCAAGTTCACGCGCAACAAGTCCGAGCAGTTCGAGGCGCGTTTCGCGATGGTGGAAGTGGGCGAATCTCCGTCCATCTTCTTCGATGGGATGGCCGGCACCCGCAGCGCGATCGCGGTCGCGCACGGCGAAGGCTTTGCCGACTTTTCGCAGACCGGCGACGCCGGGCAGGCATTGGTCGCGATGCGCTTCGTGGACAATACCGGCCGGCCGACCGAAGCGTATCCGTACAACCCGAACGGCTCGCCCGGCGGCATCACCTCGGTGACGACGCCGGATGGCCGTTTCACGGTGCTGATGCCGCACGCAGAACGAGTGTTCCGCACGGTGCAGCAGTCATGGCACCCGGATTCGTGGGGCGAGTATTCGCCGTGGATGCGGATGTTCCGCAATGCGCGCAAGTGGGTGGGGTGATAGCAGCCCGCGAAAGGCAACAGCCTTCGCAGATTTTCACTGCCCTATTGGTCCGGCACGATGAAGTCTTTATTTCATCGTGCCCATTTCTCACCCTCTCCCA
>CBIHOK010000032.1:0-26832 GCA_966211575.1 uncultured Noviherbaspirillum sp. | reverse complement strand
GGTGGCACTTGCGCATCATGATGCAGCCCTCGACCACCAGCGGCGCGGTCGCGAAACCGAGTTCATCGGCGCCCAGCAGCGCGGCGATCACGACGTCGCGGCCGGTCTTGATCTGGCCGTCGGTCTGGACACGGATGCGGCTGCGCAGGCGGTTCAGCACCAGCGTCTGCTGGGTCTCGGCAAGACCCAGTTCCCACGGCGTACCGGCATGCTTGACCGACGACAGCGGCGAAGCACCGGTGCCGCCGTCATGGCCGGCGATCACCACGTGGTCCGCCTTGGCCTTCGCAACGCCGGCGGCAACTGTGCCGACGCCGACTTCAGACACCAGCTTGACCGAGATCGACGCCTTCGGATTCGCGTTCTTCAGGTCATGGATCAGCTGCGCCAAGTCTTCGATCGAATAGATGTCATGGTGCGGCGGCGGCGAGATCAGCCCCACTCCCGGCACCGAGAAACGCAGCTTCGCGATGTATTCGGATACCTTGTGGCCCGGCAGCTGACCGCCTTCGCCCGGCTTCGCACCCTGCGCCATCTTGATCTGGATCTGGTCGGCCGAGGTCAGGTACTCGGTGGTCACGCCGAAGCGGCCCGACGCAACCTGCTTGATCTTCGAACGCAATGAATCGCCCGCCTGCAGCGGCAGGTCGACTTCGACCCGGTCCTCGCCGATCACCGAAGCTAGCGTCTCGCCTTTCTTGATCGGAATGCCCTTGAGTTCCATCCGGTAGCGATTCTCGTCTTCGCCGCCTTCGCCGGTGTTCGACTTGCCGCCGATCCGGTTCATCGCGATCGCCAAGGTCGCATGCGCCTCGGTCGAGATCGAGCCGAGCGACATCGCGCCGGTCGCGAAACGCTTCACGATTTCCTTGGCCGGTTCGACTTCGTCGATCGGAATCGCCTTGGCCGGATCGATCTTGAATTCGAACAGGCCGCGCAGCGTCATGTGGCGCTTCGACTGGTCGTTGATGATCTGCGCGTATTCCTTGTAGGTGCTGAAGTTGTTCGCGCGCGTCGAGTGCTGCAGCTTGGCGATCGCGTCGGGTGTCCACATGTGGTCTTCGCCGCGCACGCGGAATGCGTATTCGCCGCCGGCGTCGAGCGCATTTGCCAGCACCGGATCGCCGCCGAACGCGAGCTTGTGCAGGCGCAGCGCTTCCTCGGCGACCTCGAACACGCCGATTCCTTCGACGTTCGACGCGGTGCCTTTGAAGTACTTGTCGACCAGCGCCTTGTTGAGGCCGATCGCTTCGAAGATCTGGGCGCCGCAGTACGACATGTAGGTGGAGATGCCCATCTTCGACATCACCTTCATCAGGCCCTTGCCGACCGCCTTCTGGAAGTTGTAGATCGCCTTTTCCGGTGACAGCTCGCCCGGCAGTCCTCGTGCCATCTCGGCCAGCGTGTCCATCGCGAGATACGGATGGATCGCTTCGGCGCCATAGCCTGCCAGCAGCGCGAAGTGGTGCGTTTCGCGGGCGGAGCCGGTCTCGACCACCAGGCCGGTCGAGGTGCGCAGACCCTTGCTGACCAGGTGCAGGTGGATCGCCGAGGTGGCGAGCAGCGCCGGGATCGGCAGCATGTCGGCATCGACCTTGCGATCCGAGATGATCAGGATGTTGTGGCCGGAATTGACCGCGTCGACCGCCTTCGCGCACAGCGACGCGAGGCGCGCCTCGATGCCTTCCTTGCCCCAGGCGACCGGGTAGCAGATGTTCAGCTCGTACGACTTGAACTTGCCGCCGGTGTGCTTGCTGATGTTGCGCAGCTTCGCCATGTCGGCGTAGTCGAGCACCGGCTGCGAAACTTCGAGCCGCATCGGCGGGTTGATGTTGTTGGTATCGAGCAGGTTGGGACGCGGGCCGATGAACGACACCAGCGACATCACCATCGCTTCCCGGATCGGATCGATCGGCGGATTCGTCACCTGCGCGAACAACTGCTTGAAGTAGCTGTACAGCGGCTTGTTCTTGTTCGACATCACCGCCAGCGGCGAGTCGTTGCCCATCGAGCCGACCGCCTCTTCGCCGGCCTTGGCCATCGGCGCCATCAGGAATTTCAGGTCTTCCTGGGTGTAGCCGAACACCTGCTGGCGATCGAGCAGGGGCACTGCCGACTTCTCTTCGGCCGGTTCCGGATCGACTTCGTCGAGCTTGATACGGACCGATTCGATCCACTGCTTGTACGGCTTGGCGTTGGCGTAGGTGTCCTTCAGCTCCTTGTCGTCGATGATGCGGCCGGCATCGAGGTCGATCAGGAACATCTTGCCCGGCTGCAGGCGCCATTTCTTGATGATCTTCGACTCGGGAATCGGCAGTACGCCGGATTCCGACGCCATCACCACCAGATCGTCGTCGGTCTGGATGTAGCGCGCCGGGCGCAGGCCGTTGCGGTCGAGCGTGCCGCCGATGTGGCGGCCGTCGGTGAATGCCATCGCGGCCGGGCCGTCCCACGGCTCCATCATCGCTGCATGGTATTCATAGAACGCGCGGCGGTTGTCGTCCATCAACGTGTGGTTTTCCCATGCTTCCGGGATCATCATCATCATCGCCTGCGCCAGCGGATAGCCGGCCATCACCAGCAGTTCCAATGCGTTGTCGAAGCAGGCGGTGTCCGACTGGCCTTCATAGATCAACGGAAACAGTTTCTTCAGGTCATCGCCCAGCACTGCCGACTTCATCACCCCTTCGCGTGCGCGCACCCAGTTGAAGTTGCCCTTGACGGTGTTGATTTCGCCATTGTGCGCGATCAGGCGGTACGGGTGGGCCAGCGGCCACTCCGGGAAGGTGTTGGTGGAGAAACGCTGGTGCACCAGCGCCAGCGCCGAAATGCAGCGCGGGTCCTGCAAGTCGCGATAGTAGACACCGACCTGGTCGGCCAGCAGCAAGCCCTTGTAGACGATGGTCCGTGCAGACATCGACGGCACAAAGAATTCCTGGCCATGCAGCAGGTTCAGGCCGCGGATTGCATGGCCCGAGGCCTTGCGGATCACGTACAGCTTGCGTTCCAGCGCATCGGTCACCATGATGTCGGGACCGCGGCCGATGAAGATCTGGCGGATCACCGGTTCCTTCGCGCGCACGGTCGGCGACATCGGCATGTCGAGGTCGACCGGAACGTCGCGCCAACCGAGCACAACCTGGCCTTCGGCCAGCACCGCACGCTCGATCTCCTGTTCGCAAGCGATGCGGGAAGCATTTTCCTTCGGCAGGAATACCATGCCCACCCCGTATTCGCCGGGCGGCGGCAGGGTCACGCCCTGCTTTGCCATTTCCTCGCGAAAATACTGGTCGGGAATCTGGATCAGGATGCCGGCGCCGTCGCCCATCAGCTTGTCGGCACCGACCGCACCCCGATGGTCGAGATTCTTCAGGATGAGCAAGCCCTGCTCGACGATGGAATGGCTCTTGGTGCCCTTGATATGGGCGACAAAGCCGACGCCGCAGGCGTCATGTTCGTTGGCTGGATCGTAAAGACCTTGCGCGTGCATATGCTTTCTCCGCAACTTTGGGACTGTGAGGTTGAAGGATAGTGCAGTGCAATAGTTACTTCAACCTAAATAAAATGGGGTCAGTGTAAAATTTAAATACAAAGATGCATTGATGGGTAAAAATTGGGGACATAGTGAATCAGGCACGCTGTTCCGCGTTCTGTAGTAGCGACCACTATCGCCATCAGTCGCGGAAATCGGAAGGCGAGCCGGTACGAACCCCTCGCGGCCGGCCGCGTTGAGCCGGAAGCACCCGGCGTTTTGCCTGCTTGGCAAGGGCTGCGATGAATTGGGGAGAACCCAGCGGCCACCCCTTCTGAATGGCACCATCGAGCATTACCGTATCCGCTACCGGAACCCCCTGCTCCAGCAACGCCTTGTAAGCGAGTTCGCGGTCAAAGGGGGTGTTGCCAAGTGCCCAATAACAGGAATGGTCGCTGATCAAGGGATCAGAACGGGCACCGACGTGATGAGGACAGCTCGACCATGGATAATCGGCGGCGCCCGCCACCAGACCTTCCCGTACCGGCAGCGTTTCGATGTAGCGACTGTTGAGCAGCAGGTATTGTTCCGGCTCGATCACGGTCGCCCTGTAGCGTCCTTGCCAAAGGGTGCCGGAACGGCGGTACTTGGTATTGAAATAGGGAACGTAGTGCCGCCCCACCCACTGCATCATGCGCGCCAAGCCGGTTTCGTCCGAGGGTGAGGCCAGCAATTGCAGGCGCCGCGGCAACAGCGCATAGGCATGGATCGCCACCCTGAACTGGCGGGCCGCTTCCCGCAGCCATCCCAGAAACGCGACATAATCATCGGCATCGTGAAAAATCGGCTGGCCGTTGTTGCCGGCCTGGACCACATGATGCGGATGATGGGGAACAACGAGTCGCGGAAGTCGGGCCATGCGCTAGTTTAGCGCATCCCTCGCCCCCTCCTGCTGGCAGGCCACGCAGCGCACGAAGCCAAAAGGGCGGCTACAGATGGATACCGGCGGTATTGCGCCACGGCGTTTCCGGGCGCTGGAATTCTATCGGCTGATCCAGGCCGAATACCGAGCGGCGCTTGCCCGCAGCACATGCCTCGTACACGCGGCGCCGGATTTCTTCCTGTGCAGGCATGCGTTTCACCTTGAAGCGCACTATCGGGATGCCGGCACTTTCAAAACACGCATCGCGTGCGGCCCGGTTGCGGGCACGACGCGAACGATGCTCCAGTTCGACCACCACCTGCAGTTGCAGCTCCTGGTCGAACACGGCATAACCGACGCGGCGCGCTTCGATCCCGGCAAGGGCCGCCTGGCGGGCCGGCCCGCTGCCGGCCGGCTCGATCAATGCCGAAACGGGAACCTGCGGGATCACCAGGGATTCCGGGAGCGCCTGCCTGAGCTGCCAGAAAAACTCCCGATCGCAACCGGTCAGCAAAGGACGTTGCCGATAGCGCCCTTCCACCGCGCGGTGGGTCCAGAACCAGATAATCAGGCCGCCGAATACTATGAAAGCCGCGACCGCTGCCTCGCTCGTACTCATCTTGTTTTATTGTTGAAATTAATTTAACAAAATGATAATACGCTTCCCGCCTTGAGACGGCAAGAAGCAGGCAGGCTTCATGGAGGAAGGAAATTTCCGGGCGGCCGGTCACAGCGCGCGACGGACATCAGGAACGGCGCGGCGTCCATCCCCCTTCGATCTGGCGCCGCTGCGCGACCGCACGCCCCAGCAGGGTACGCAGTTCATCGAGCGGCAGGATTTCAGCCTGCTCGATACGGGCAGCCGGCAGCGCCCGGTCCCAGTCGCCATAAATGAACCCGGCGGGTTGCCGGTTCACGGTCAACGGCAACACCATGAAGCTGCGCACGGTCGGCAGCGCATCGCGCCACCAGCGCGGCACCTTGCTGGCGAACGCCGGATCCTGCGCATTCTCGACAAAGATCATCTTGTCGTTGGCCAATGCCGCGTGAAACACGTCCGGCTGGTAGGCATCGTCGAATGCCAGTTGTGCAAGCACCTCCTGCACGCCCTCGCCGAAACCCATGGTCGCGCCGTACCTGCGCTGCTCTTCTTGATGCAGAAATACCACAGCGCGGCTGAAACCCAGGCCCTGATACACCGTTTCCAGCGCCATCGACATCAGCTGTGCCGCACTGGCGCTACGCAGCGCCCCGCGAATGTCGGCTACGCCACGGGCCAGCAAACCGGCGGCGTCGGCCGGCTTGGGCGACACGCTCGCTTCGCGCTCCGCGTCGCTGCGACGCAACGGACGTACCACTACAGCATCCTCGTCGGCCGCGGTGTGTTGGGCGGTGTCGACCGCGGCCAGTACCTGGGGCGCATCCAGGCCCAGCATGTCGGCATATTCGTTGGCCAGCAGCGTCAACCGGCTTTCCGGTTCCGCATCTTCGGAGCAAAGAACATCGGCGCAACGCGACGCGACCGTGGCGACTGCTGCCAGCCAGTCGCGATGGTCGAGCGGCTCCCCTATCGGCTTCGGCGCGACATCCTGCAGCGTCTCCACCAGCCTGACCGGCAAGCCCCACTGCTGGGCGGCCTGGCGGCCGATGTCGTCGAGCCCGAGACCGAGCAACTCGTGAGCCGCCTGCCGTTCGTCGCAACCGGTTTTCATGCAGCGTGCCTGCACCTCCTGCCATTGCTCGGGCAGATAGAACGACGCCATCATGCGTCCCAGCGAATGCAGCATCGAACACACTACGGCTTCTTCCGCGTCGCGCGTGCTGGCGGAGGCTGCCATCTGGCGCGCAATATGCCCGGCCAGCACCGCCTTTTCCATCTCGGCACGCGCCGCGCTGGAACCGGATGAGGCGACCGACAAGCCGTCGATCAGCTTCAGTCCGAGCGCGAGATGGCCGATCGCTTCGGTACCGAGCACAATCACGGCCTTCGACACCGTGTTGATTCCCTGCCCGAACACCGAATACATCGCGCTATTGGCAAGCCGCAACACTTTTTGCGTGAGCGCCGGATCCTGCAGCACGGTTCGCGTCATGCTGAATTCGCGATCGTCGTCTCCGCGCATGGCGCCGATGATGGCGCTCACCACCTTGGAAAAACCAGGCAGGTCGCCGCGCTGGCGCACCCTCGACCATAGCAAGGCCATGGTCTTTTCCGCGCTGACCGTCGTGTTCATGGAAATACTCATGCGATCTGATCCTGCCGCGTGCCGTGCGGCGGCGCATTCATCGGTCCGCCACGCTGCAGTATCCGGAATACGTCCTCCGGCAGCAGCGGCCGCCCTGTAAAGTAACCCTGGATCATGCCGCAGCCATTTCTGGCCAGGAACTCCATCTGTTCTTCGTTTTCCACACCCTCGGCCACGGTCGACAGGCTCAGATGGCTGGCCAGGCTCAACACCACGTTGCAGATCGCCGCGTCCTTCACCGAGGTCGGCAAGTCCTTGATGAATGCGCGATCGATCTTGAGAGTGGCGATCGGGAAGCGCTTCAGATAGGCCAGCGACGAATAGCCGGTACCGAAGTCGTCGATCGCGATCCGCACATCGCGTGCGATCATTGCGCCCAGCAGGGTTTCCGCATGCTCGGGATCGGACATCAGGATGCCTTCGGTAATTTCCAGCAACAACTGGTTGCCGTTCAGGCCGGACAGCTTGATCGCTTCATCCATCACGTCCAGGAACTGGTCATTGCGGAACTGGCGCGGACTGACGTTGACAGACACGTACAGCGGCCGGCCGGCCGCCTCCTCGAAGCGCTTGATCTGCACGCATGCCGCCTTCAGCGCCCAAGCGCCGAGCAGGTTGATCAGGCCGTTGCCCTCGGCCATCGGTATGAATTGGGCCGGCGGCACCATCCCCTGCCCCGGCCGGTTCCAGCGCATCAGCGCCTCGAAGCCGACGATCTGGCGACTGCGCGCATCGACGATGGGCTGGTAATGCAGCAGGAATTCGCCGTCCCGCACCGCCTGGAACATGGCGGCTTCCATCGACACGTCATGCTCGGGCTGCGTAAACTTTTGATGGCTGTACACGATGCAGCGCGCCTTGCCGGTTTCCTTGGCGCGGTACATGGCGGTATCAGCGTGCGCCAGCAGCTTGACTTCGCTGTCGCCGTGCTCGGGAAATACCGCGGCACCGATCGATGTACCGACATACAGCGTATGCCCTTCGATTTCGAACGGCAACTGCATGGTCGAAATCATGCGGCGCCCGATGACCTGGATCTCCGCTTCCGAGGTGACGCCGCACAGCACTGCGACAAACTCGTCGCCACCCACGCGTGCCAGCGTATCGACATCGCGCAGCGTTTCCGACAGCCGGGTAGCCGCCACCCGCAACAGCGCATCGCCAATCGGGTGGCCGAGCGCATCGTTGACTTTCTTGAAGCCATCCAGGTCGAGCGCGAGGATCGCGAACCCGCGGCCGGTACGGCGCGATTGCGCCATCGCCATCCGCACCCGGTCCGACAACAGCGAGCGGTTCGGCAGTCCAGTCAGCGAATCGTGGGTTGCCATATGGCGCAACCGCTCCTCGGTCGCCTGCTGGCTGGAAATGTCGCGTCCAACTGCCAGCAGTTCGGCCGCGCCGGAACCGGTGGCATAGGCGGTGAACTGGAATTCGAGCCAGAGCGGCGCGCCGGTTGTCTTGATGCGCGCGTTGACCCGTACCGGGTGGCTGGACACGAGAGCCTGCCGCAGCGCGGCTTCGACCGCCGCCCGGTCGGCGCTGACCACCAGCACCGAAAAATGCCGTCCGTCACAGATGTCATCGTATCCGATCAGCCCGCTCGCCCGCTTGCTGGCGTATAGAATCCGGCTGTCCGCGTCAAGCCGGAAAACGGCGTCGCCCGCGCCTTCCATCAGAGTGTCCAGCTGTACGCTGGCTATGGCGTCGGGCCGATCGCGGCGAAAGGAAAACATTGCCAATGAATTTATCTCGAAATGACTCGCGGCGGGCGGCGGCCATGCGGTATGGAACTAGACCAGCAAGCTTGCCGGCTGACAATCTTAACAAATTATTGTAGACGCGAAATCAAGAGGCCGGGGAATCTTGATGCAGAAAATCGACAACGCCTGCATTTTCCAAAAGAAAAGCCCCGCTATGCGGGGCCCGGATGATAGAAGCGGACACGATCAGAACGGGATGTCGTCATCCATATCGCTGAAATTGGGTGCCGGCTTGGCAGGTGCCGGACGCGCGCCGCTGCTTTGGCGCGGTGCCGGAGCGCTGCTGCCATAGTCGTCGTCGCGGGGACCGGCTCCGCCGCCCATGCCTTGACGGCTACCCAGCATTTGCATGGTGTCGGCACGGATTTCAGTGGCATAGCGTTCGATGCCTTCCTTGTCCGTGTACTTGCGTGTACGCAAGCTGCCCTCGATATAGACCTGGGAGCCTTTTTTCAGGTATTGCCCCATGATTTCAGCCAGCTTGCCGAACGCGCTGATGCGGTGCCATTCGGTCATTTCCTTCTGCTCGCCGCTGGCCTTGTCCTTCCACTTGTCGGTGGTGGCCACCGCGATATTGGTAATGGCCTCGCCGCTCGGCATGTAGCGTGTTTCCGGGTCGCGCCCGAGATTGCCGACGATAATGACTTTATTGACCGATGCCATGGGTTTCTCCTAGAGCTTTCTGAATTTAAATCGGGTTTGAGGCTGCGGATTCAGGCTGAAGCCGGGACGGCGCGACGCCGTGGAATGCTCTTCATGTAGGCAGCAATTATAAGCCAGGCGATAGTCAATGCCGCCGCAACCCAGAAGATCGATCCCGGGCCCATGTGCTGTTTCATCCACCCGCCGAGCGACGCGCCGCAGAAGATGCCGAGCGGTTGCAGCGTGTTGTAGACGCCCAGCGCGGCGCCCTTCGCGGCCGGCGGCGCAATGCGCGATACCAGCGACGGCAGGCTCGCTTCCAGGATATTGAACGCGACGAAAAACAGCAGCAGCAACGCGACCAGCAAGCCCCAGTGCAGCGATGCCGCATGCGCAAGGAATACGCCGAGTCCGACCTGGACCAGGAACAGCAGCGCAATTGCGCCCACCAGCACCTGTTTCATCTTGCCGCGTTTTTCGGCGACGATCACCGGCGGCAGCATAAGCACGAACGACGCCAGCATCACCGGGAGGTAGATCTTCCAGTGCTCCTCGAGCGGCAAGCCCGCATATTGCACCAGCACCGACGGCACCACCACGAACATTGCCATCTGCATCAGGTGCAAGGTAAACACGCCGAAATCGAGCCGCATCAATTCCCGGTTCGCCAGCACCTGCCGAAACGGCACCCGCGCGGCTGCATGCACCGGCGGCAGCGGCGGCACCACCCAGGCCACCACCGCGATCCCTGCCATTGCCAGAAAGCCGGTCAGCGCAAAGATTCCGCTCATGCCGATCAATTCGTACAGCAGCGGCGCCGCCACCATCGATACCGAATAGGTGATACCGATCGATGCACCGACCATTGCCATCGCCTTGGTCCGGTGTTCCTCGCGCGTCACGTCGGCGACCGATGCGGTAATCGCGGCCGATACCGCGCCCGCGCCCTGGATTGCCCGCCCCACCAGCACCCATTGCAGCGTCGGCGCCCAGGCCGCAACGAAGGAGCCGAGCGCAAACAGCGCCATGCCGAAAATGATGACCGGCTTGCGCCCGAAGCGGTCGGATGCGCTACCGAACGGGATCTGCCCGAACGCCTGGGTCAAGCCATACATGCCCAGCGCCAGGCCGATCAGTGCCGCGCTCTGGCCGCCCGGCATCGACTTCGCGTGCACCGCGAACACCGGCAGGATCAGGAACATGCCCAGCATGCGCAGCGCGAAGATCGACGCCAGCGACGCGCTGGCACGGATTTCCAGGCGCGACATGCGCACGCCGGATTCGGGGACGGCGGTAGTAGACATAAGCGAAAGCGAGATGGAATGCCGGACGCGGCCGGTATCGTGAATTCAGGACAAGAATTGCGAAGCGGCAGCAAGGCAAAAGCGGCGAGCGGCGCCGCGTTCCAGCCTGCGTCCGCCTACCCTTTTCATCCTGAAACAGGTCCTAAAACCCGTTATAGTATCAGGTTGACCCATTCAAAAGCTGCCTGATGAGAAACGCAACCCGTTTTACATCAGGCAACTCCCGAGCCCACGCTGAAGGCTGTACATGGAAGAAATCCGAATCCGCGGTGCGCGTACGCACAACCTCAAGAACATCAGTCTCGAATTACCCCGTAACAAACTGATCGTGATCACCGGCCTGTCGGGTTCCGGCAAGTCGTCGCTCGCGTTCGACACCTTGTACGCGGAAGGCCAGCGGCGCTACGTGGAATCGCTGTCCGCGTACGCCCGCCAGTTCCTGCAATTGATGGAAAAGCCGGACGTCGACATGATCGAAGGCTTGTCGCCGGCGATCTCGATCGAACAGAAGGCGACTTCGCACAATCCGCGCTCGACCGTCGGCACCGTCACCGAAATCCACGATTACCTGCGTCTGCTGTATGCGCGCGTGGGCACGCCCTACTGTCCGGACCACCCGGAAAATCCGCTGGCCGCGCAATCGGTGTCGCAGATGGTCGATGCGGTGCTGGCGATGCCGGAAGATACCAAGCTGATGATCCTGGCGCCGGTGGTGGCCAACCGCAAGGGCGAACACGTCGACCTGTTCGAGGAAATGCAGGCGCAGGGTTTCGTGCGCTTCCGTATCCAGAGCGGCACCGGCAGCGCGAAGATCTACGAGGTCGACGATCTGCCGAAGCTGAAGAAAACCGAAAAGCACACGATCGACGTGGTGATCGACCGCATCAAGATCCGCGCCGACATCAAGCAGCGGCTGGCCGAGAGTTTCGAGACCGCGCTGCGACTGGCCGAAGGGCGTGCGATCGCGATGGAAATGGACAGCGGCAAAGAGCACCTGTTCTCGAACAAGTTCGCCTGCCCGATCTGCGGCTATGCCTTGCAGGAGCTGGAACCGCGGCTGTTTTCGTTCAACAACCCGATGGGCGCCTGCCCCGAATGCGACGGCCTCGGCCATATCGAGTTCTTCGACCCGAAACGGATCGTCGCCTTCCCCAACCTGTCGCTTGCCAGCGGCGCGGTGAAGGGCTGGGACCGGCGCAACCAGTTCTATTTCCAGATGCTGTCGAACCTGGCCGCACACTACGGCTTCGATCTCGACATGCCGTTCGAACAGCTGCCGGAACAGGCCAGGCAGGTAGTGCTGTTCGGCTCCGGGCGGCAGACGGTTCCGTTCACCTACATCAACGAACGCGGACGCACGGTGGTGCGCGAGCATACGTTCGAAGGCGTGGTGAACAACCTGCAGCGGCGCTATCGCGAAACCGATTCGCTGGCGGTGAAGGAAGAGCTCGCGAAGTTCATCAACCAGAAGGAATGCCCGTCCTGTCATGGCGCGCGGTTGCGCGTCGAAGCGCGCCATGTAAAGGTCGGCAGCGGCAAGCAGCAGCGCGCAATCTACGAAGTGGCGGCCACGCCGCTGCGCGACACGCTGGCGTTCTTCGAAACCCTGAAGCTGAGCGGCGCGAAGAAGGAGATCGCGGACCGCATCATCAAGGAAATCGTATCGCGCCTGAAATTCCTGAACAACGTCGGCCTCGATTACCTGTCGCTCGAACGCAGTGCCGATACGCTGTCCGGCGGCGAGGCGCAACGGATCCGGCTGGCGTCGCAGATCGGCTCCGGCCTGACCGGCGTGATGTACGTGCTGGACGAGCCGTCGATCGGCTTGCACCAGCGCGACAACGACCGCCTGATCGACACCCTCAAGCACTTGCGCGACATCGGCAACAGCGTGCTGGTGGTCGAACATGACGAAGACGCGATCCGGTGCGCGGATTTCATCGTCGACATGGGAATCGGCGCCGGCGTGCATGGCGGCGAAATCATCGCGAAGGGCTCGTTGCCGGAAATCCTCAAAAGCCGGAAGTCGCTGACCGCGAAGTACCTGAACGGCACGCTCGCGATCCACGTGCCGAAAAAACGCGTGCAGGCCGACCCGGAGCGGCAACTGCGGATCACCGGCGCCGCCGGCAACAACCTGCGGGAGGTCACGCTCGAATTGCCGGTCGGCCTGCGGACCTGCGTGACCGGCGTCTCCGGCTCCGGCTAATCCACGCTCGTCAACGACACGCTGTACCTGGCGGCGGCACGCCACCTGTACGGCTCGCAGGCGGAACCGGCCAGCTACGAATCGATCACCGGGCTGGAGCATTTCGACAAGGTGATTTCGGTGGACCAGGCGCCGATCGGCCGCACCCCGCGCTCCAATCCGGCCACCTACACCGGCGTGTTCACGCCGATCCGCGAACTGTTTTCGACTGTGCCGACCGCGAAGGAACGCGGCTACAGTGCCGGTCGCTTCTCGTTCAACGTGAAAGGCGGCCGCTGCGAAGCCTGCCAGGGCGACGGCGTGCTGAAGGTGGAGATGCATTTCCTGCCGGACGTCTACGTCCCGTGCGACGTTTGCCACGGCAAGCGCTACAACCGTGAAACGCTGGAAGTCCAGTACAAGGGCAAGAACATCCACGAAGTGCTGGAAATGACGGTCGAGGATGCGTATGAATTCTTCAAGCCGGTTCCGGTAGTCGCGCGCAAGCTGCAGACCCTGCTCGACGTCGGCCTCGGCTATATCCGGCTCGGCCAGAGCGCAACCACGCTGTCAGGCGGCGAGGCGCAGCGGGTCAAGCTGTCGCTGGAACTGTCGAAGCGCGATACCGGACGCACGCTGTATATCCTGGACGAGCCGACCACCGGCCTGCATTTCCACGATATCGACCTGCTGCTGAAGGTGATCCATCGCCTGCGCGACCAAGGCAATACGGTGGTGATCATCGAACACAACCTGGACGTGATCAAGACCGCGGACTGGATCATCGACCTTGGCCCCGAGGGCGGGGCAGGCGGCGGCCAGATCATCGCCACCGGCACGCCGGAAGCGGTGGCGAAGAATCCGCGCAGCTTCACCGGCAAATACCTGGCGCCGATGTTGAAACAGAAATAGCGGCAATTATCGAGAGTTGAAAGCGGGAGCTGCGCATGGCGAACCATCTGATCATCGAAGGCGTGGTGCAGGGTGTCGGCTATCGCGCCTGGTTTCTCGAACAGGCACGCGCGCTGCGACTGCGGGGCTGGGTAAGGAACCGGCGCAACGGCACGGTGGAAGCCATGGTGTGCGGTTCCGCTCCGGCGCTCGCTCAGATGATCACGCTGGCCCGGCGCGGACCGCCGTCCGCGCAGGTGCAACGGCTATCGGTCGCGGAACTGGACGACGCCCACGTGCCGCAGCAAGATCTGACGCTGCTGCCCACCGAATAGCGCAAGCAAGACTTCGCTAGCGCAATCCCATCCAGAGACCGGCCGGAACGAAAGCGAGCGCGGCCAGGTTTCCCAGCAGGACGATGGAAGCCACCTTGTCCGGTTCCTGCCTGTATTGCTCGGCCACCATGAAGCAGAATACCGCCGGCGGCAGCGCCGCGAACAGATACATCTGCCCGCGCTGGGCCGCTGTCAGCGGCAGCACGCCGTCGAGCAGCCAGGCGACAATCAGCCCGCCCACCGGGCAGACGATCGCGCCCACCAGGCCGATATGCCAGCTCTTGAAACTGACGTCGAGCATGCGCACGCCGAGCGCGAACAGCATGATCGGAATGCAGGCTTCGCCCAGCATCTTCAGCGACTGCATCAGCGGACCGGGCAGCGTCACATGAAAGACGGCGAACAGCATGCCCGCCATCATCGACAGCATCATCGGACTGGCAAGAAATTTCCATGCGGGCGCATGCTGGTCGCGGCCGCTTTCGATGATCTTGATGCCGACCGAAAAGTAGATCAGGTTGGCGGCCATGAACAGCGCCACCGCAGTCGACAGGCCGGTCTGTCCGAATGCAAGCACTGCCAGCGGCAAACCCATGTTGCCGCAATTGTTGTACATCATCGGCGGGATGAAGCTGCGCGCGTCATAGCCGAACAATCGCGCCACCGGCCAGGCAAGCAGTCCCGAGCCCAGGCATATCAGAACGCCGGCCAGGATCAGCATGCCGTTGTGCGCGAGATCGAAATCCTTCGCGGCAAGCGCGGAAAACACCAGCAACGGACACAATATGTCCATGCTGACCCGGTTGACGGAACCCATGTCCGTGCGCACCTGTTCGCCGCGCATGCGCGCATACGCATAGCCGAGCGCGATGATGATGAAGACCGGCAGGATGATGCCGAGGATGCGTTCGAACACTTGCATTGTCGATTTCTCTACGGAGCGGGGGGAGACGATGCGCGCATTGTAGCGAGATATCCGTGAACGCGTTCCCGCCGCACCGGCAACGCGGCTGCCGGCCCAGATCCGGCCGGCTATTTCAAGAGACGCGCCTCGGCACGCGATACGCCGTCGCGCGTACCGCGCAACACGACGATGTCGCCCGCTTCCAGCACGGTGCCGAAAGTGATGTCGAGGCGTCGCTTGCCACGCCTGAGCATCGTGACCTCCGCGCCCAGCTCGCTCAGCTTCAGCGAGCCCAGCGCCTTCCCGATCGCCGACGCATGGTCATCCAGGGTGACCGAGTGCAGGCGCACATGCAGGTGCTCGGCATCGTCGGGCGTATCGCCGGCGCCGTGAAAGTAGCCGCGCAACGACGCATAGCGCTCGTCGCGCGCGGCCTGCACGCGGTGCACCACGCGCCGTAGCGGCACGCCCAGCATCACCAGTGCATGCGACGCCAGCATCAGGCTGCCTTCGATCGCCTCCGGCACCACCTCGGTGGCGCCGGCCGCGCGCAGCTTGTCGAGGTCGCTGTCGTCATGGCTGCGCACGATGACCGGCAATGACGGCGCCAGCTCGTGCGCGAAATGCAGCACCTTCAACGCCGACGGCGTGCTCGCATAGGTGATCACCAGTGCGGCGGCACGATGGATGCCGGCCGCCACCAGGCTTTCGCGGCGGGCGGCGTCGCCGAACGAGACGTTGGCGCCGGCGGCTTGCGCCTCGTGCACGCGGTCCGGGTCAAGATCCAGCGCGTGATAGGGAATGCCTTCCTCTTCCAGCAAACGCGCCAGGCTCTGGCCGCTGCGGCCGAATCCGGCCACCAGCACGTGTTTCTGGGTCGTCATGGTGCGCGTCGCAATCTGGGTCAACGCCACCGACTGCATCATCCACTCGTTTGCGGAGAGTTTCATCACGATCGCATCCGAATTGGCGATGATGAAAGGCGCCGCCAGCATCGACAGCACCATCGACGCCAGGATCAGCTGGATGATCAGCGGGTCCATCAGGTCGAGGCCGCCAGCCTGGTTCAGCAGCACGAAACCGAACTCGCCGGCCTGCGCCAGCGCCAGCCCGGTACGCAGCGCCACCCCGGGCGATGCGCCGAACAATTTCGCCAACACGGCAATCAGGCCGAACTTCATCAATACCGGCACGGTCACCAGCAGCAGCACCAGCCCCCAGTGTTCCAGCACCAGCCGGACATTGAGCAGCATGCCGATCGTGACGAAGAACAATCCCAGCAACACGTCGCGGAATGGCTTGATGTCTTCTTCGACCTGGTGGCGGTATTCGGTCTCCGAGATCAGCATGCCGGCGACGAACGCACCGAGTGCCAGCGACAGCCCGGCGCGCTCGGTGATCCAGGCCGCCCCCAGCGTGATCAACAGCAGGTTGAGCATGAACAGTTCCTGCGACCGGCGCCGCACGACGATATGGAACCAGCTGCGCATCAGCTTTTGCCCGATCACCAGCAACAGCAGCAGCACGATGCCGGCTTTCATTCCTGCCAGCGCGAGCGTAATCGGCAGATTGCCGGCATTGTGGGCCAGCGCCGGCACCAGGATCAGCAGCGGCACCACAGCAAGATCCTGGAACAGCAGGATGCCGATGATCTGCCGGCCGTGCGGGGATTCGAGTTCCAGACGCTCGGTCAACATCTTGGAAGCGATCGCGGTTGAAGACATCGCCAGCGCGCCGCCGAGCGCAAGCGAAGCACGCCAGTCCATTCCCCGCAACGACGGCACCAGCAACGCCGCCAGCCAGCCGAATACGATAGTGGCGATAATGGTCAGCGTCACCTGCGCCAGACCGAGACCGAACACCGTGCGCCGCATCGAGGACAACCGGGGCAACGAAAATTCGAGGCCGATCGAAAACATCAGGAACACCACTCCGAATTCCGCAAGCGTGTGGGTAGTTTCATTTTCGTCGGCCAGCCCGAGGCCATAGGGTCCGATCAGGATGCCGACCACCAGATACCCGAGCATCGGCGGCAGGTTCATCATGCGGAACGCGACCACGCCCAGTACAGCGCAGCCAAGCAGGATCAGGGTCAGTTCGAGCGCAGAAAACATTCTTGCGAATAAGTTACCAAACAGTGGATTCGAAGCCGCCAGCACCGCTTGACTTCGGTCAAGACGGGAATTTTTGTGCCATCTGGCAGATTTTTTGCTTTACTAATTCGTTTATACTTCCTGCATGAGTGTACCCCATGCAAAAAACCCGCCGAAAGCCTTCGATGCGGAAAGTGCCGCCCGCGCGCTGCACTTGGCCGGCGATACGCTGCAGATCGAAGCAGATGCTATCCTTGCACTGAAAACCCGGCTGGCGAACGACGTCGAACGCCGCTTTGCCCAGGCGGTCGCGCTGCTGCTGCAATGCAGTGGCCGGGTAGTGGTATCCGGCATAGGCAAATCCGGCCATATTGCGCGCAAGATCGCCGCCACCCTCGCGTCGACCGGCACCCCGGCGCTGTTCGTTCACCCGGCAGAAGCCGCCCATGGCGATCTCGGCATGGTGACGCAACAGGATATATTCGTCGCCCTGTCGAACTCCGGCGAAACCGCCGAGCTGCTGGCAATCGTTCCCCTGATCAAGCGCATGGGAGCGAAGCTGATCGCGATTACCGGCAATGAAGCGTCCAACCTCGCGCAACTGGCCGATGTGCACCTGAACGCAAGCGTGGACAAGGAAGCTTGCCCGCTCAACCTGGCGCCCACTGCCAGCACCACCGCCTGCCTGGCGCTGGGCGACGCCCTCGCGGTTGCCCTGCTGGACGCGCGCGGCTTCGGCGAAGACGACTTCGCCCGTTCCCATCCGGGCGGTGCGCTCGGACGGCGGTTGCTGACCCACGTGCGCGACGTAATGCGCGAAGGCAACGCGATTCCGGCGGTAAAGCCCGACACCTTGCTGCCGAATGCCTTGCTCGAAATCACCAGGAAGGGCATGGCGATGACCGCGGTGGTCGATGCCGATTTCCGGGTAATCGGCATTTTCACCGACGGCGATCTGCGGCGCCTGATCGAACATGGACAAAATTTTTCGCGCATGAAGATCGCCGATGTGATGCATGCCGGCCCGCGCGTGATCGGTCCCGACCAGTTGGCAGTGGAAGCGGTCGAATTGATGGAGCAGTTCCGCATCAATCAGCTGCTGGTCACGGCCGCCGATGGCAGGCTGGTGGGCGCGCTCCACATCCATGACCTTACCCGCGCGAAGGTGGTGTGATGACTGTTGATGCAATCGCGCGCGCGGCCCGCGTCCGGCTCATGATATTCGACGTCGACGGCGTATTGACCGACGGCAGCCTGTACTACGGGCCGGACGGGGAAAGCATCAAGCGCTTCAACGTACTGGATGGACATGGGATCAAGCTGTTGCAGCGCTCGGGAGTCGCGACCGCAATCATCAGCGCGCGCAAGTCGGAAATCGTGGCACGCCGCGCCGCCGACCTCGGTATCCAGCATCTCCAGCAGGGCGTACAGAACAAGCGCACGGCGTTCGAGCAGTTGCTGGCCCATACCGGGCTCGAACGCGAGGCCTGCGGATTCGTCGGCGACGATGTGCTCGATCTGCCGATCCTGCTGCAAGCCGGCTTTGCCGCCTCCGTTCCGGCCGCCCACCCGGAAGTGCGCTCGCGTGTCCATTACGTGACCGGAGCGGGCGGCGGTGCCGGCGCGGTGCGCGAATTGTGCGACTTCATCATGCGTGCCCAAGGCACCTACGAAGGCGCACTGGCAGCTTACCTGACATGAACGGCGCGCAATCGAGCTGGCGGCTGCGGGTGGCGGTAATCCTTGCGGTGATGATTGCGCTGGCCCTGGGCAGCTTCTGGTTGCGGGATGTCATGCGCCGTGCCGCCAGCGATCATCTGCCGGACATCCAGCGCAGCGAGCCGGATTTCTACGTGGACAATTTCAACTTCGTGAAATTTTCGAAAGACGGACTGGCGCAGTATCATTTTTCCGGTTCGCGGCTGACCCACAATCCGCTGGACGACTCTTACGATGCCCAGCAACCGGTAGTGCACAGCATCGGCAAGGCCGGAGCGCCGATGACGGTGCGCGCGCAGCGCGGCCATATGAACAGCGACAGCAGCCGGGTCCAGCTGTATCAGGACGTGCACATGGACCGGCCGGCGGTCCCCGGCTCGGATGACTTGCACGTGCAGTCGGATTACATGCTGCTGCTGCCGGACGACGATGTTGCCCGCACCGACGGACCGGTCAGGATCGTTTCCGGCACCAAGACGTTGACCGGTGTCGGCATGTATGCCAATAACGCGACCCGCGAGTTTCGGCTGGCGAGCAATGTTCATGGCACGTATCAACCCCCGTCGCGCTAGTTCAGGATAAATTCATTCCATGCCGCTCAAATTTTCCGTGAAACACGCTGCATCGCTGTTGCTGTTGTTGTCGCTGCTGGGCGTTGCCGGCGGCGCACTCGCCGAAAAGGCGGATGCTGCCAAGCCGACCAATGTCGAAGCGGACCACATGGCGTATGACGACGTGAAGCAGGTCAATACCTTCACCGGCAACGTGGTGCTGACGCGCGGGACGCTGACGATGAAGGCACAGAAAATGATCGTCACCCAGGACCCGGCCGGTTACCAGTACGCGACCCTGATCGCACCGGAGAACGGTTTGGCGACGTTCCGCCAGAAGCGCGACGGTGGCCCCGACCTCTGGGTCGAAGGCGAAGCCAAGCGCATCGAGTACGACGGCAAGACCGAAATCGTGAAGCTGTTCTCGAAGGCCAAACTGACCCGGCTCGAAGGCAGCACGGTTACCGACCAGGTGGAAGGCGCATTCATTTCGTATGACAGCAAGGCTGAATTCTATTCGGTAAACAATACGCCGAGCGGGGAAGACAAGCCGGGCGGAGGCCGCATCAAGGCGGTGATCCAGCCGCGCAACGATGCCAAGGGCCAGTGACATGAGCAGCACGTTGAGCACGTTGAGAGTGCGCGGCCTGCAGAAAAGCTACGGCTCGCGGCAGGTGGTGCACGATGTGTCGCTGCAGGTGGAAAGCGGCGAAGTGGTGGGACTGCTGGGGCCGAACGGCGCCGGCAAGACCACATCGTTCTACATGATCGTCGGCCTGGTGCCGTCGGACGCCGGCGAGATCGCGCTCGACGAGGTACCGATTTCGCGACTGCCGATCCACCGCCGGGCACGGCTCGGCTTGTCCTACCTGCCGCAGGAAGCGTCGGTATTCCGCAAATTGTCGGTGGCCGACAATATCCGCGCGGTGCTGGAGCTGCAGCAGGTCGACGGCAAGCCGCTGCCGGCTGCGATGATCGAGGAGCGGCTGGACCGGCTGTTGGCGGAACTGCAGATCGAAAAGCTGCGCGACAACCAGGCGCTGTCGTTGTCGGGAGGCGAACGGCGCCGCGTCGAGATCGCACGGGCGCTGGCGACCAACCCGCGCTTCGTGCTGCTGGACGAACCGTTCGCCGGCGTCGATCCGATTGCGGTGATCGAAATCCAGCGCATCGTCCGCTTCCTGAAGGAGCGCGGCATCGGCGTGTTGATCACCGACCATAACGTGCGCGAGACGCTCGGCATCTGCGATCGGGCCTACATCATCAACCAGGGCGCGGTGCTGGCCAGCGGCCGACCGGACGACATCATTGCCGACGAGTCGGTGCGACGCGTGTATCTGGGAGAACACTTCCGGATGTAGACAGGGAAGCACACCAGGCAAGCATGAAACAGACTCTCCAACTTCGCATTTCGCAACATCTGGCGCTCACGCCCCAGTTGCAGCAGTCGATACGCCTGCTGCAACTGTCGACGCTCGAACTGCACCAGGAGCTGGAACAGATTCTGTCCGACAACCCGATGCTGGAGCGCATGGACGATCCGCTCGATCATTCGGTCCGGCTGCTGGCCGATGGCGCCATCAACCCCGGAACTCCCGCTGCTGCAGAAGGCGAAACCGCTCCGCTCGATGCCGCATCGGCCCAGGCGGCGGAACCCGAAAGCGGCTTCGAAGGCGGCGACGGCGCCTCATCCGGCGACAACGAATGGAGCTTCGACGATGTGGCCCGCACCTCGAAGGCGCCCGACGACGACGATGCCCGCCCCCAGCTGGAAGCGCACGAGACCACGCTGCGCGAACACCTGCTGGAACAGATGCGCGTGACGGTGCGCGAGCCGCGCGACCGGGCACTGCTGGAGCTGCTCATCGACGCGCTCGACGACAACGGCTACCTGGAAGAGCCGTTGGAAGAAATCCATGCGCGGTTGCCCGAAGAACTGGGCGTGGAATTGGACGATCTGACGGTGGCGCTGAAGCTGCTGCAAAGCTTCGAGCCGGCCGGGGTCGGGGCGCGTAACGCATCCGAATGCCTGGCCATCCAGATCCGGCGCGATCCCAGGGTGCCGCTGGTCACCCGGCGGCGTGCGCTCGACATCGTCGAACATCATCTTGCGCAATTTGCCCAGCGCGACTTCAACAAGCTGAAAAAAATCCTGGATTGCGACGATGAAGACTTGCGCGAAGCGCAGGCGGTGATCAAGCGTTGCAATCCGCACCCCGGGGCCCTGTTCGCCTCCGGTTCGTCCGATTACGTGGTGCCGGATGTCATTGTAAAAAAAACAAAGAATGGCTGGCAGGTCGTGCTCAATCACGATGTGATGCCGCGCCTGCGAGTGAATGCCCTGTACGCCAACATTCTCAAGCAGAGCAAGGGCGAGGGCTCACTGGCTTCCCAGTTGCAGGAAGCCAAATGGCTGATCAAGAACATGCGCCAGCGCTTCGATACCATCCTGCGCGTCGCACAGGCGATCGTCGACCGCCAGCGCAATTTTTTCTCGCACGGCGCGGTCGCGATGCGCCCCCTTGTCTTGCGCGAAATTGCTGATACACTGGGTTTACACGAGAGCACTATTTCACGTGTCACAACTCAGAAATACATGCTTACCCCGCATGGCATGTTCGAGTTGAAGTACTTTTTCGGTAGCCATGTCGCGACCGAAGCGGGGGGTGAAGCCTCTTCAACGGCGATACGTGCGCTGATAAAACAATTGATAGGAGCAGAAGACCCCAAGAATCCATTCTCTGACAGCAAGATAGCGGATATGCTGGGGGAACAAGGCATGGTGGTCGCGCGACGCACTGTTGCCAAGTACCGTGAAGCATTGAAAATCCCCCCGGTCAATCTGCGCAAATCCCTGTAGTTTCCGTGTTGTTCTAGTTGCTGTGTTCCGGCGTGGTTCAGTCCGCGCAGCGGTAGTCTGGTCGCAAGGTTTTGCGAAATCGACGCCGCGCCAGGTCGGGCACGTTGCGAACCTCCAGCGACGCCATCAATAGGAGCGCTGTATGAATCTCACAATCAGTGGACATCACCTCGAATTGACACCGGCCATCCGCGATTATGTGCAAACCAAGCTGGAGCGCATTAAACGCCATTTCGATCATGTCATTGATGTTGCGGTCATCCTGGCCGTCGAAAAGCTCCCCGAAAAAGAAAAGCGGCAGAAAGCCGAAATCAATCTTCGCCTCAGAGGCAACGTGATTCACGTCGAAAGCATTGCGGAAGACCTTTACGCCGCAATCGATACCCTGATCGACAAGCTCGACCGCCAGGTCCTGAAATACAAGGGCCGTATCCAGGACCACCAGCACGATGCGTTCAAGCGCATGCCGGAAACGCCGACGGCGGCATGATCCGTTGACCAATCGCGCCCCAGCGGCGCAACAAGCAAGGGCGCACAGGAGGCGCCCTTTTTGCTGCCTGAAACCCGGCGCAAACGGCAGGCGGGCATTCTGGATAAAATGCAGCATCGTCCATTGTCGCTACGCTCCCCATGACAGAACACGTCAAACTCCTGGTCCGCAACCGCATCGGCTCCATCATCCTGGACCGTCCGAAGGCGCTCAATTCACTGTCGCTGGAAATGGTCCGCGCGATTACGGGCGCCCTGCTTTCCTGGCGCAGCGATAGCTCGGTGCAGGCCGTGTTCATCCGCAGCACCAGCGACAAGGCGTTTTGCGCGGGCGGCGACATCCGCTTTTTCCATGATGCGGGCGAGCAGACGCCACGCGGCGGCAGCGCCCTGCTGGAAGACTTTTTTACCGAGGAATATGCGCTCAATCATTTGATCCATCACTATCCGAAGCCTTATCTCGCATTGATGGATGGCATCGTGATGGGAGGCGGCATGGGAATCTCGCAGGGCGGCCCCGCCAATCGCCTGCGCCTCGTCACCGAGCGTACCCGGATGGCAATGCCGGAAGTCAATATCGGCCTTTTCCCCGATGTCGGCGGCAGTTATTTCCTGGCACGTGCTCCGGGCGAAATCGGAACCTATCTTGGCGTGACCGGTGAAACCATCAACGCCGCCGATGCACTGTACGCGGGACTCGCGGACGCATACCTGCCCGCGTCACAAATACCCGCGCTGCAGGATCTGCTCGCTGCTGCCGATGGTGCCGATCTGGTCGAGGCAATACGCGCGTTCGCGGCGCCGTTCGCGGCCCAACTCGACCCGGAAACCGGTCTTCTCGCCACGCAAAGGGCGCTGATCGACCGGCATTTCGGCCAGCCCTCGGTCGCGGCAATCGTCGCCTCACTGGCCGCGGATTCCAGCGAGTTTGCCCGAAAAACTCTTGCGGTAATGCAAAGGCGCTCGCCCTTGATGATGTGCGTCACGCTCGAACAGCTTCGGCGCGGGGCCCGCATGGAACTTGCCGATTGTCTGCGCATGGAACGTACGATGGTGCGTCGCAGCTTCGAACAGGGTGAAGTGCTGGAAGGGATTCGCGCAGTGGTCATCGACAAGGACAATGCGCCGCAATGGTCGCCGCCGAGGCTGGAAGATGTATCGGCGGACATGGTCGAGCGTTTCTTCGAACCGGCTTGGCCCGCCTATGCTCATCCGCTGCGCGATCTGTGACCGGATTGCGTCACTGCAAGATCGAATGCGGGAACCGGCCTAGTGGTCCGACACCCTCCGCTTTTCGTTTCCGCCGGCTGCTCGAAGGCGATTGCGGCGTTGCGAATGCTCGCCGGGGGAACCACCCCGGCTGCGCTTCGCCCTTGCAGGGCGCACCTGCGCTTATAAGCGCAGGTCGTTTCGCAGGCGGGCAACAGGTTGCCCGAAACCCCTGCTGCACCCTTGCACTCGCCTCCGATCAACTCGGCGCAAACCGAAAATCGGAGAGCGCCGGACCACTAGATTTCGTCGATGGCAAATAGCCGGCGGTGCTCGCGCATCGCGTAACGGTCGGTCATCCCCGCGATGTAATCGGCTACCTTGCGCGCCTGCCGGCCCGGCTGGCTACCGCCCGCTACGCCTGCATTCACCTGGTAATCGGGCGGCAGCAAGCGCGGCTCTCGCATGAACACCTCGAACAATTCGGTCACGACGCGGCGCGCCTTGCTCGTCATGCGGTTAACCTGGTAGTGATGGTACAGATTGGCGCGCAGGAATCTCTTCAGCTCCAGCGCTTCGCCCTGCAGTGCTTTTGAAAAGGTGATGAGTGCCGGCGCGTTCCGGACGTCATCCACCGTCTGCACGCCGGCCTGGTCGATGCGCAGTCGCGATGCTTCGATCAGGTCGACGATCAGCACATTGATCATGCGCCGTATCGTTTCATGAACGAGGCGGCGACCGCCGATACCGGGATAGGCCTGTTCGACTTCGCATCGCTGGCGGGCGAACAGGTCGACGTCATCCAGTTGCGCCAGGCTCAGCAAGCCGGAACGCAATCCGTCGTCGATATCGTGGTTGTTGTACGCGATTTCGTCGGCCAGGTTGGCGAGCTGAGCCTCCAGCGTCGGCTGCTTCCTTTGCGTGAAGCGCAGCCCCAGCTCTCCCAGTTTCGCCGCATTCGCCGGCGAACAATGCTTGAGAATGCCTTCGCGCGTCTCGAACATCAGGTTCAAACCGTCGAACGCGCCATAGTGCTCCTCCAGTTCATCCACCACGCGCAGGCTCTGCAGATTGTGCTCGAACCCGCCATGGTCGCGCATGCAGGCATTCAGCGCTTCCTGGCCGGCATGGCCGAACGGCGTATGGCCGAGGTCATGCGCCAGCGAAATTGCTTCCACCAGGTCTTCGTTCAGACGCAGGTTGCGGGCGATCGAACGCGCGATTTGCGCCACTTCGATACTGTGCGTGAGACGAGTGCGGAACAGATCGCCCTCGTGATTGACGAATACCTGGGTCTTGTATTCGAGCCGGCGAAATGCGGTCGAGTGAATGATGCGATCACGGTCGCGCTGGAATTCGCTGCGCGATGCCGGCGGCGGCTCCTGGAAACGCCGGCCTCGCGACGCTGCCGGGCGGGCGGCATAGCTGGCGAGGCGAGCGTCGAAATCCATTTACTCGCTGCAGTCCCGCAGCGTTGCCAGCAATTGCTGCTCCGGCGCCGGCATGATGACTGCCGTCCCGAGCTGCTTGAGCAGAACGAACTTGATCTGGCCGCCTTCGTTCTTCTTGTCCACCCGCATCAACTCCAGCCAGCGTTGATCGCCCAGATTTGGCGCCCGTACCGGCAAGCCGGCGGCCGCCACCAGGCGGGCAATGCGATCGCGCGCGTCGGCTTCAATGAAACCGAGTCGATATGACAGATCGGCCGCCATCACCATGCCGCAGCCGACCGCCTCGCCGTGCAGCCACTCGCCATAACCGAGGCCGGATTCGATCGCATGGCCGAAGGTATGGCCGAAATTCAGAATTGCCCGCAAGCCGCCTTCCCGTTCATCCTGGCGCACCACCTCGGCCTTGATCTCGCACGAGCGCTGGATCGCATGGGCGAGCGCATCGGCGTCGCGCGCCAGCAGGCGATCGATATTCGCCTCGATCCAGCCGAAGAAAGCGGGATCGATGATCGCGCCATGCTTGATCACTTCGGCCAACCCGGCCGACAGTTCGCGCGGCGGCAGCGTATTCAGGGTCGCGGTATCGGCGAGCACCGCCTGCGGCTGGTAAAAGGCGCCGATCATGTTCTTGCCGAGCGGGTGATTGATACCGGTCTTGCCGCCGACGGAGGAATCGACCTGGGCCAGCAAGGTGGTGGGCACCTGCACGAACGGCACGCCACGCATGTAGGTGGCGGCCGCGAAGCCGGTCAGGTCGCCGATCACGCCGCCGCCGAGCGCAACCAGTGTCGTCTTGCGATCGCATTTTTCGGCCAGCAAGGTATCGAAGACGCGCATCACGCTCGCCCAGTTCTTTTCCTCTTCGCCATCCGGCAATACCACCGTCGTCACCTGTTTACCTGCCTGCGTAAGCAATCCGACAAGGCGGTCGAGATAGAGCGGCCCGACGACAGTATTGGTGATCACCGCGACGCGATTGCCGCGGATGTGGCGGGCGATCAGGTCCGGCGCATTCAGCAGCGACTGGCCGATCACGATCGGGTAACTGCGGTCACCCAGGTCGACTTCGAGGTTGATGGGAGAAACGCGATGCGGCATTGTCAAAGATCAGCTTGATTTAGGATTGTCGTCGGCAGTAGCGCAGCAAGGGTCAGGGTCGACGTTCAGGCGCGCCATGATGGCTTGCACCAGCGATTGTACGTTAGGTCGACCGGTTTCGACGACAAAGTCGGCCACTTCCAGGTAGTAGGGTTCCCGTTCCCGGGCCAGTTGCTCGATGCGCTGGCGCGGATCGGCAGTTTGCAGCAGGGGCCGGTTTTTGTCGTGGCTGGTACGCTGCAGGATGCTGCCGACACTGGCGCGCAAATAAATCACGGTGCCGCGGCTTTTCAGGCAGGCACGATTTTCGGGTTTCAGGATGGCGCCACCGCCGGTTGCCAGCACGATCCCGTCCTCGGCGGTGAGATCGCGGATCACCTCCGCTTCGCGCTGACGGAAACCGGCTTCGCCTTCGATTTCGAAGATCAAAGGAATCGAAGCGCCGGTTCGGGCTTCAATCTCATGGTCGGAGTCGATGAAACGCAGGTCGAGTTTTTTCGCAAGCACCCGCCCTACCGTTGTCTTGCCCGCGCCCATGAGGCCGACGAGAAAAATATTTCTGTGCACTGTATCCAACTTCCCGACCGGACCGCGCCGCCGCCCGGTCGGAAGGAAGCAAGCTGTTATCTGAGCGACACCTTGTCGTTGATGATCTTCGGAGTCAGGAAAATCAGCAACTCCGTCTTGTTGTTGGTGAC